>JAICND010000012.1 GCA_025929005.1 Acidimicrobiia bacterium | reverse complement strand
CGGAGGCCGCTCCGCCCGACCGCGCCCAGCCGCTAATCGAAGCTGTCGTCGAGGCGACTCGGAGTCGGGGGGTCCGGGTGGAAAGGGGGGAGTTCGGTGCCCACATGCAGCTTGCAATGACGAATGACGGCCCGGTGACATTGATCATCGAAATCGAAAACGGTCGGGTCAGTTAGCCCTCTCGAGATATTCCTTGCCGGCCGGACAGAATCGAAGGAAGTCGCAACCGGCGCACGCAAATGAGGGGGTTGGAGAGAATTGTCTGGCCGCAATCCCGTCACTGAGTTCTTCGAGGTGGGTGGAGGCTCGCTCGATCCATCCCGCATCGGCGTGTTCGGTCACCACCTCCATCCCGCCTCCCAGGTATGCGAAGGTGACATCCAGGCTGGTGGGAGAGGCGGGAGCCACGGCTTCTCGCGAGGCCGCCACCGCATAGGCCTCTAGCTGCACCTTGAGACTGGCGTCGTCTTTGCGACGGCCACTCTTGAAGTCGACGATCTCCCAGTTCCCGGGCGAAGATTGGTAGATGGCGTCGATTCGCCCTCTGATGCGCATCGAGCCGATGCCCAACACGAAGGGTGCTTCCACCAGCCATGGTGCCGCTGTGGCAAACCTGCTGGCTGTGAACGTGGTGAACGCATCCGATCCGGTCGGGGTGCCCTCGGCTTCGGGGAGGTCATAGAGATCGGGGGACACCTCGTCGAAGGCAAGCTGCCCGCGGTGGTGCAGTTCGATCCGACGATGCACCTCGGTGCCGTGACGAGCCGCTGGATTGGGGCGTCGGGGTAGACGGTCGACCTCGCTCCAAAAGAAGCGTTTCGGACAGCCTGCATACGTGACGAGGCCGGTTACCGAAGTGGTCAGCAGTGACTCACCCGGGTCGGGGCGATCGGGCGGAAGGTCCAGCAACATCTGGTTGAAGCGGGCGCGGGCAACCGTGAACTCTTCGATCCGGTCGTTGTGCTGCGCCTGGGATGCAGCCCAGCCAGGTTGGCTGATTTCGGTCCGTAGAGCCAGATCCCACCCCTCCGGGAAGACGGGATCGGGGTCGGGTGCGCCAGCCTCGAAACGGAGCAGCCGAGGCTGAGCCGGAGGAGTGTCACCAGGCACCGACTCGACCCGGGTTGCGGGGTGGTTGGCGACGAGGCTCCAGAGATCGCTGGGCGGCACAGCCCGGGCGTTGGGTTCGGGATGCCCGTACCACCAGGCCCCACTCAGGAAAAGGCGTTCACGGGCCCGGGTCACCGCAACATATGCCACCCGCCACTCCTGACGCAGATGGTGGTCCCGGAGTAGGTCGTCAGCGATTTTGGTCGGCAAGGCGGGCGTGAGCGGCGGCAGCCCGGCCGTGTCGAGCCGCAGTTCGTAGGGAAGGTACTTGCCGGATTTGTAGGGATTCTCGAAACCTGCCGATCTGGCCGGAAAGTTGTTCCGGTAGCAGGTCGGTACGAAGACCACATCCCACTCCAAACCCTTGGCACGGTGCACGGTGAGGAGGATCACCGCGTCTTCACCTGATAGACGGGCGGTGTCGAGCTCTTCAGTTGCTTCCTCGTCCATCAGGGACAGGTAGTCGAGGAACGCCTCCAGAGAAGGGCGACCCTCCAGCGGGCTCCACTCCTCAGTGAGGTCGAGGAATCGGTAGAGATTGAGACGGGCAGTCAACTGCTCGGTCTCCGGTAAAGCCGCCAGGTCCTGCCACGCTCCGAGGCGATCGAGGATTCTGCGGCACAGTTCCACGAGCGACACACCCTGGGCCGCTGACAGCAGTTGCCGATAGTGGGATCCAAAACGCTCCAAAGCGAGACGAGCCGGTGGGCGAAGATCGACGATCTCGTCGAGGTGATCGACCGCTTCAAGCAGGGTATGGCGCGAGACCGTCTCGTGGTCGGCATCCGCCGGGGATCTGCCGTCACCACCCTCTACCCACCTGGCGCGCACCCATCGAGAAAGGGAGCGAAGGTCGCCCATTCCCAGCCGGAAACGGCTTCCCATGAGCACTCTGAATAGCTGGGGCTCATCAGATGGGTCCTGGATTATCGACAGCCACGCCCGGAGGTCGGCGACTTCGGGGATAGTGAGGAGCCCCCCGAGGTTGGCTACTTCGACCGGAATGCCTGCGGCACGAAGGGCATCGTGGACCAGGACCATGTCCTTGTTCTTTCGAAAGAGGACGGCCATCTCCTTCCACGGGTGCTGCGGATGCAACTCTTCCAGCCGGCGGGCGATCCACTCGGCTTCAGCCACCGAGCTGTCGTGCCAGGCGACGGCGACCTCGCCCCCGATCCGGTCTCGCAACGGCACCAGGTCAGGCTGTCCCGAGCCGGTCTGCATCCGCACGGCGTTGGCGACGGCAACGATTGAGCGATGCGAGCGGCGGTTTTCGGTGAGGTGAAGAGTGGGGCTGGCTGAGCCGTCCGCCATTGGAAAGTGAAGAGGGAAACTTTCGAAGTTGTCAGGTGATGCTCCCCGCCACTCGTAGATGGTCTGGTCGACGTCGCCGACGGCGGTGACCGGGTAGCCCGGCGGAAACAAAACCCTCAACAGCTCGCGCTGACCAGGATTGGTGTCCTGATATTCATCGAGCAGCACCGCCTGATATCGGTTGCGGATCTCGTCGGCGACTTCCGGGAATGTCTTCAGGAGCCGATGCGCTATCACGACGAGGTCGGCGTAGTCGGTCACGCCCAGGCGTTGTTTCTCCGCCTGATAGTGGATCAGGCCGGTCAGGAGGGCGGCCCGTACCGACCACACGGGGTCCATGCCATGGTCGGGAATCGGCACGTCGGCAGGAGTGAGGAGATGGTCGCCAAGAGAGGAACCCAGCCTCCGCATGTCTTCAACTGTGCGGGCATAGGTGGCGTCGAGTCCTGGTAGCGGGACCGTGCGGAGGATCTGGCTCAGGAGCTGGCGGGTGAAGGTCGGAGTGATGATGTTGGCTCGTCGCTCGATGCCAACGAGCGCTCCGAACTCGCGGAGGATCTGGGCAGCAAAGCCGTGGTAGGTGTGGACCTCGACCTCCCGGCCTTCCTCGACGAGGACACTCGCCGCCGAGAAGCGCAGCATCTGACGGATGCGGTCGCTCAACTCGCCCGCCGCCTTGTTGGTGAAGGTGATGCCGAGGAGCCGCTCTGGTTCCACTCCGAGTTCGGTGACCATGTGCGCCACCCGGGCGGCGATGGTGGTCGTTTTGCCGGTACCCGCTCCCGCGGCCACCCGCAGTGGGGCGAAGGGTGCCGAGATGATGGAATGCTGCTCGAGAGTGGGATCGATCATGAGACAAACCCCTCCCGCCCCTCGGGCCAGGCGGGACAGACGATGCGGACCGCACACCTCCCGCAGTGCGGACCCGGGCGGGGAGTCCAGTCCTCGGCGGCGATGCCAGCCGCCACTTGCGACAGTTGCTCGGCGACCTTGGGGAGGTTGGCCAGATCGAAATCTCTTTTGGCCTCTCCCAGCGGGTACCAGAGCTCGGCGGCGGTGGGATTCCCCAGGGCGGCCAGTTCGGGGTCGGCGGCAGCAGCCAGCAGATAGAAGCCGAGCTGAAGCGACTCTTTGGCTTCTCCAACCGCTGCCGCGGTCTTGCTGGTCTTGTAGTCGACGACGCGGAGTTCGCCCGACTTGTGGCGTTCAATCCGATCGGCCCGCCCCTGCCACAGATGACCGCCGAACTCGAGCTTCAGCTCCTTTTCGAGCACGACCGGAATCGCCTCTCCTCCGGGCCAGACCGTGTACATCTTCTGGAGCAGCTGGCGACCGCGTTGGAGCCAGGCCTCGTTGAGGACCGGAGATCCGAAATTGGCGTCGGTCGCCCAGACCTGGTCGAGAATCTCGAGCGCCTGGCCCAGTTCGGCATGGGGCCGGCGTGACTCAACCGCCTCCCTTTCGACCAGTTCGAGAACACGGTGGATGATCGAGCCGAATTCGGCGTAGGGCCCCGACTCCTGCGAGGTCTGCACCTTCCTCTCGAGTGCGTATCGACGGGGACAGGTCGAATAGGCATCGGCCTGGCTCGGTGACAGGCTCAGGGGAAGGCTCACCAGACCCGTATCCGGACCGTGCTGGGGGACTCCGGCGAACGCCGCCGCGTCCCAGAGTTGTTGGTCCGATCGCAACTGGGCCGGGGAGGCGAGGGTGGCCAACGCCGCCCAGCGATTGGCGGCTGCCTGAGTGGGGTCGGTGAGCAGTTGGCGAAGCGAGGCCTGCGCCTCGGTGACCGTCACCGGTCGTCGATCGGCGATGTGTTGCGGTGGACCTACCTGATCGAACCCATCGACCCCCAGCGCCGCCAACAGAAACCGGGATGGGCGTCGCTCTCCCTCATCAATGGCGGCCGATGTCGCCGTCCACACCACCCGGCGTCTCGCCCTGGTCATCGCTGTGTAGGCGAGCCGCATCTCTTCTTGAAGCCGCAAACGGACAGGATTGGGTGAGCTGGCGTAGGTGGGCGACAACATTTCAGGTCGCAACAACGCCCGCGACCGTCGCAGATCCGGAAAGCTGCCTTCGGCCGCATCGGCGATGAAGACCACCTCGAACTCCAGGCCCTTGGCTTGATGGAGGGTGGTGAGAGCGATGCGATCACCACGCCGGCCCTGCAGGCTTAGAAGCGGTACCGCCTCGTAGTCGTCGTTTTCGGCCAGCTGGCGAACGTCTACCAGGGTCACTGTGGGATCGCGTTCCTCCTGACGATCTAGAACCTGGGCAAATGCAGCCCAGGCCGCCCGGTAGTCGGCCAGACTGTCCTCCGCCACCAATCGTTCGAGTTGGGGGAGAGAAGTCCACAGGTGCCAGAAACCGTGGTTGGCCGGTTGGTGGGTGGCCCAGCTGGAGTCGGCCAGCAGATCTGCCAGGGCGGCTCCGTCATCGAGCTCTGATCTGATGATCTCGCTCCACCCTGTGAGACCGCGCTGTCGCAAGCGGTAAAGAGTTCGCTCTGCCGATAGCGACAGCCCGAACAACGGACCTAGAAGCAGTCGACGGATCGCCCGGTCGACTTCGTCTCCGGATCGTTGTTTCTCTGAGGCGGCCAGAGCCAGGTCGAAAACGAGCTGAATGGCGGGGTGATCGACCAGCCGCCGGTCGGGAGTGTCGTGGGGGATGTTGCGTCTCCCCAGTGCCCGAGAGAGTTCGGGCAGCAGATGGCGGGTGGATCGGACCAGGATGGCGATGTCGGCCCACGCCAGCTCTTCGGTGCGGACGAGATACTCGACTTCTGAAGCGATCCACTCCGCTTCGGCCGTGGCCTGGTCGAAAACGTACCCCTCGACTCGCCCCTGATGGGGTGCCGGGCGGACCGGTCCGGCCCCACCGGGAAGCTCGCCTCCAGCGACGATACGAAGGGCACCAGCGAGGATCTCGGCAGGAACGCGGAAGCTCTGTGACAGGATCAGCCGCCTGGGGCGACCCAACGGTCCGAAGCGTTGTTCGAACTCGGCCACATTGGCGACTTCGGCGCCACGGAACGAATAGACCGATTGATAGGGATCAGCAGCAGCCGTGAGGTTGGTATGCCTACCTGCCAGCAGCTCGAGCATGCGAGCCTGCGCCGGCGAGGTGTCCTGATACTCGTCAACGAGAACATACCGGAATTGGTCGTTGAGGGCCGATGCCACCGTCGGCTCTTCGAGGCAGCGAACGGCCGCGGCCAGCAGTCCTCCATAGTCGATGCGACCTCTCCGTTCGAGCTCGCCGTCGTAAGCGACCATGAACCCGCTGAGAGCGCGCCAGGCAGGGCGGTCGGCGGCCAATTCAGCGAGAGCTAGTGGGTCGAGCAATCGTTCGCGACTCCTCAGCAGAAAATCGGCCAGTTCCTCGCCCAGGGTGTTGGTGCCCAGGAGCGCTCGCAGCGGCAGGGGCCAGGCGGCGGGATTCTGGCTCCGGAGTAAGGTCGAAACGAGGGCCACCTGTTCGGGCCCGGTGAGAAGGGTGGGGACCTCTGCCCAGCCGAAAGTCGAGGGTCCGTGGACCTCGAGCAATCGGTGGGCAAAAGAGTGGAAGGTCGAGGCGCCGACGCCGGGTCCTCCAGCAGGGATACCCAGGCCGACGCGCTGGCTCAACTCTTGAGCCGCTCGCCGCGAAAATGTCAGAACGAGGATCTGGGACGGTTTGGCCTTGCCGGAGTCCACCAGGTGGACCGCTCGGGCAACGAGGAACTCGGTCTTACCGGTTCCGGGACCTGCGACTACGAGTTGGGGGCCGTCGGTATCTGCGATCGCCTGTGGCCAGCTATCCGGCTCAACCTGCTCACTCCTCACCCGGTCAAGGTATCACCGGGGTGTGACAGAAGGGCGTTAGCCCCCAAACACGTGTGTGGTCCAGATCACACCGTCGCCGTCGACCCAGACCCCGACCCCTATGTGGGTAAAGCGGGTATCGACCATGTTGGCGTAGTGGGGGGAACTGGCCACCAGCGCGTTGAAGATCGAACCCACCGAACCGCCCTTGCCGATGTTCTCACCGACAATCGACCACGGACCGAGCAGCGACCCGATGTTGCTGTGTCTGAAATTCCCGCTGGTCGCCATCTCCTGAGACCAGTTGCGGGCGTAGTTCGTGAGGCTCGAGTTGACGGAGAGCTGGGCCAGCCCCTGTTGTGCCCGAAGATTGTTGATCCGGGAGATGAAATCGGACTCGGCGCCCGGTGAGAAGTTGCCGGCCGGTGGTGCCGTAGTCGTCGTGGCCGGAGGCGCCGTTGTCGTGGGTGCCGCGGTCGTAGTCGGGGCCGGCGCTGCCGTGGTTGTCGTGGGTGCAGGCTTGGGCCTGGTGGTGGTGGTGGCGGGTGCCGTGGTGGTGGTAGGGGCCGTGGTGGTGGTCGGCGCAGCCGTGGTGGTCGTGGTCTCGACCGCGAGCGTGGTCGTGGTGGTCGCCGGTTCGTCGGTGGCGAACGCCGACGGTGACTTGTCCGTCCGATTGGAATCGACGAATTCGGTCTCGAACTCGCTGACTAGTCCCTGCACCTCGAATTCGGGTGGTGGGGCCACAGTGCCGCTTACCAGTTGGATCGCAGCGACCCATCCGGTAGCCGCAATCGCCAATGCCAGCGCTCTCCTCACTCACTCCTCCTGGTGCTGAGTCCAACCCGCCAACAGGTATCGGCACCACGGAGAGTGACTGAATAGGGGTTTCTCCCCAGCTGTTAGCCGGCCATCACCTCGACGGTGGCCCACGCCGGGCAACGGTCGCGAAACGAGCAATAGTCACAGAGGCGACTTGGTCGAGGGGGGAAGTAGTTCTGCTCCAAAGAGCGGTTGATCCGGTTCCAAAGGGCTCGCAGTTGCCGTTCCATGGCATCGAGCTGGCTCGCTTCGATGGGGATCCGGTAAACCGTCGGGCCGTTGAGATAGATCAGTCTCACCTCGGCAGGAGTCTCCCCAAGCCGACGTCTGATCAAAAGGGCGTAGATCTTCAAGGCGAAGAAGGCTGGCAGTGCATAAGGCTCGGGTGGCGCCTTGCCGGTCTTATAGTCGGTGATGATCAAACGCCCGTCGGGAAGGCGATCGATCCGGTCGAGGATGCCCCGAATAACGATGTCATCGTCGATGGCCTCGAGCATGTCGAGCTCACGCTCGAGGGGCTCGACGAGGGACGGGTCTTCGATCAGCAGGTAGTTGGCGAGAAGAGCCAGGCTCTCGAGCCCCCACTCCCGCTCTTCTTCCACCGATCCGAACAACTCGGCGAACTCTTCGGTCCCTCGCAGCTCGCTCCACGCTTCCCGGAAGAGGTCATAGAGGCGTTCGGGTGTGCGTTCAGCCGGCGTCAGGTCATACAACCTTTGCAAAGCGAGGTGAGCGGTGGTGCCGCGCGCCTGATAGACCGTGGTGGGTTCGGGGAGGCGATCTATCGCCCTGAACCTGAAGAGTTGAGGACAAGCCTTGAAGTCACCCGCCCTACTCGGTGACAGAGTCTCCAACGCCATGAAGAGGACTATACGAGTTCAGAATGACAGATTTGCAATTCTCCGGTTCCGCGACGGCCGCGAAAACAAATCGAGCCATCGCGAAAACCATGTAGTCCGCCAGCTTGACGGATGGTTACTCCTCATTTACTTTCCCCCCTGCCTGATCGGAGGTGACTCCGAACAGGCGCCGGAAGGTCGAGAGGCAGTCCGGCAAGCCATCGGAAGACCGAGCCTTCGGGAGCGGAGTTCGGATGGCGAGGAACCCCGAGAGGGTACGACTTCGGTCGCAGCTCTCTCGGGGTTTTCCCTTTCCGGGACCTTTCCTACTCGCGAAAAACAGATGCCCGTTCGCGAAAACGAGGTAGCGCAAACGGGTAGGAGGGGTTGGCGGGTGGTCTACATTCACTCTTGCGCTGAGGGGTTCGCCTCACAGCGACCTGGCAGACGGGAAACTGTCGACCAGGGAGCGGATCGACCCGCAAGAGTTGGGCCGCTCAGTCGTCCGGGACCCTCCCGCAAGGGAGGAACGGCCGGGGACCTTCGGGTCGTCGAGCCGCCGGAACGACACTCGGAGGCCGGAAACGGCCACCGGGGTTATCTCCGGTAACGGAGATAAGCGGACCTGGTCTTCGGACCAAGACCGCAGTTTGTCGGAGACAGTACCTTCGGGTGCTGTCACCGAGGAACAGCGAGGCCCCGAGAGGGTGGAGATTCGTCGAAGCTCCCTCGGGGCTTTCGCATTTCTGGACGGAACAACCCGGAGGAGACCGGGGTCGAGGGGGAGGATCCTCCGGGCTCCGTTCACCTCAGCATCACAAGCTGATCTCGCTGGCACAACCTGATCTCAGCGGGCCTCATCGCCATTGCCTGGCAGGTAGCCTCGCACGGTGCCCTACCCAACACGTTTGCTCAGCCCAGGTGAAGAGGTCGTCACCGAGTTTCGACCTCATTGGATGGCCATCCTCGGCCCGATTTCGATCACGCTCGGTGCCCTGGTCGCGGTCATCGTCTTCGCATTCGTCGTTCCGGCAAGCTTGACTCCGCTCCGCCAATACGGGCCGGCCGCTGTGGCCGCGGGCTGGTTGATACTCACTGTGCGCGGGTTCATCCGCTGGCTGACCACCCAACACGTCATAACCAACGAGCGTGTGATTCACCGGCAAGGCTTCGTCTCAAAACAGGGGAAGGAAATTCCCCTCGAGATGATCAACACGGTTTCCTTCTCACAGACGGTCTTTGAGCGTGTGGTTGGGAGCGGCGATCTCGTAATCGAATCAGCCGGGGAGACCGGCCAGACCAGGTACACCGACATTCCCGACCCCGAAGGACTGCAGACCCTGATATACCGCAATCGAGAACAGAGGATGCTGGGCCTCGAGCGGGGTGGTCAGGGGACCAGCAAGGCGGAACAGCTGCGAATCCTGTCCGAGCTTCACGACCAGGGCAAACTCTCCGACGACGAGTTCGGTCGTGAAAAGGCCAGGATCATGAACGAGGGACAATAGGAGTCGCGCTGATGCCACACATGATGGACTTCCCCCTTTTGCTGTCGACCCTCTACGACCGGGCGGTAAGGCTGTATCCGGATCAGGAGATCGTCTCCGTGGAGAGCGATCGCAGCGTCGCCCGAACCACCTATGGGGATGTCGACGGCCGGGTACGACGTCTGGCGACGGCCCTCAAGGATCGCATCGGGGTCGGCGAAGGAGAAGCAGTTGCAACGTTCGCCTGGAACAACCGCCGACATCACGAGCTCTATTGGGCGACTGCCAACAGCGGGCGAATCTGTCATACGGTCAACCTGCGTCTGTTTCCCGACCAACTCGTGTACATCATCAATCACGCGGCGGACAAGGCGCTGTTTGTCGATCCGGATCTGGTCCCGCTGATCGAGAGGATCGTGTCTTCTCTCGAAACGGTCCAGGCGTTTGTGGTTATGGGGGAGACAGTGGGGGACGCAAAGCTCCCCAACGTCATCGCCTACGAGGATCTTATCGATGGTGTCACTCCTCAGAGCTCCTGGCCTCTGCTCGACGAGAGGTCGCCGATGATGCTCTGCTACACATCCGGCACCACTGGCAACCCGAAAGGGGTGGCGTACACACAGCGCTCGACGTACCTGCACACCATTTCAAACCTCGCCAACTTCCAGCTCGGCCCGGGCGACAACGTGCTGCCGGTGGTCCCGATGTTCCATGCTTCAGCCTGGGGATATCCGTGGATGGCGACAGCCGTTGGTGCGAAGCTGACATATCCGGGGCCCGACCTCACACCGGCCGGACTGGTCCGACTCTTTGGACAAGAGAGGGTGACCTTCTCCGCCGGGGTACCCACCGTCTGGCTGGGAATCCAGCAGTATCTGACCGAGCATCCCGAGGCGGACGTCTCCTCGCTACGGGCGTTTCTTTGTGGAGGATCTGCGGTTCCCCGTGCCATGATCGACTGGTTCTGGAAGAACCGCGGGATCCTCGTGCAACAGGGGTGGGGGATGACCGAAACGAACCCGGTAGCCTCGATCGCGTTGTTGAAACCCGATATGGCCGATTGGGACTTCGATCGCAAGCTCGACATTCTCGAGACGGCCGGACTCCCAGTGCCGGGATTGGAAGTGAAGATCGTCGACGACAACGGTGTCGAGTTGCCCCACGATGGCGAAGCGTTCGGCGAGCTCCTGATCAGAGGTCCATGGATCGCCGCCGAGTACTACCGGGATCCGCGGTCGTCTCAGACTTTCGCAGATGGCTGGATGCGGACCGGAGATGTATGCAAGATCACCCCGGACGGCTACATCCGGATTACGGACCGGGCCAAAGACGTCATCAAGTCTGGCGGCGAGTGGATTTCGTCTCTCGACCTCGAGAACGCCATGATGTCCCACCCGGCGGTGGCGGAAGCGACGGTGGTCGGGCTCAAACATGTCAAGTGGCAGGAGCGCCCCGCCGCGTTCGTCGT
>JAICND010000299.1 GCA_025929005.1 Acidimicrobiia bacterium | reverse complement strand
TGCCGAGGCCGATCGGGCCCGGCGATGATTTCTCGATAGAAGCCCAGGGGAATTGGCCTCTATCCATCGCCCAAACCCGACTCTTGACACGAAGAAACCCCTGAGGGGCTGTCCATTGCCACCCGGGATGCTTGAATGCAAACGATCGTCGCGCAATACCAGACGCGACACCTAGCTGGCGAGAGGGAGTGCCACTATGGGTGATACCACTGTTCACGTTCGACGATTCAGAAAGGTCGGGACCGCTCTGCTAATCGCAGCGTTCACGGTCGTCCTTGCCCCGACTGCGCTTGCCCACACGCAAACCGTGGCACCGCCGGGACAGGACGAGCCGGTGATCCTTAGCGATCCGATCGCCCGTCCGTGGATTCAGGGCCACTGCAAGGCGCAGGCGCCAGCAACGTCTGGAGAGGCGTCAGGAGGAGTTGCCACCTTCTCGCCCACGGCGCCGCTTCCCTGCGATCCGGCCATCCTCAACCCTGGTGGCCAATCAACTGGCCGCCGTTAAACACCGTACGTTCTGAGACGCAGAACCCCCCGGTCGCACTCTGATGCCAGCCGGGGGGTTTCCGTCGCTCTTTAAGCGCATACAACAGCGCTAACGGGATTCAGACACCTTCATCTGCACTACAAGTTCGCGCGACGCTCGATCTCGTGCTGGCGGTCGCGAACGCTCGCCTCAACGTGCTTTACACCGAAAAACCAATGTGCGTATAGCCCGATGGCCATCCCGGCTACGGGAAAAATCGACCAAGGGAACTCCGCCGCCACGAAAACGTTCACGGCGATCAAGATGAGCCACACCGCCACCGTGATCCAAAGGTGAACTGCGAAGCCGCGACGTGCTTCGTCGCGCGACGCCGCCACCTCGGCCTTTTGATAGTCAGCAAGTGTCAAGCTGGACACAGGATTCTCCTTTCTTGCTTTCACCCAATGGTGCGTCCGAGACACCAGGCGTAGGTAGGGCCGTTCGTCCTGAAACAGGCTGTCGACCGCACCCAGGAGATGTCTTTCAGGATGGGCTCTCCGTTGAAGAGAGCGCGCCTTGAGACCTAGGGGCGTCGAAAGTCCCCAGGGACACGGGCGACGAGGACGTCGCAGGGCATCGCCTCGAGCACACCGTCTGCCACCGTCCCGAGCAGCACCATCTTGGTAGCGCCAGCCCCCCGATTGGCTACGACGACAAGGTCGGCACCCCGCCGTCGGACCGCTTCATCGATGGCAGTGTGCGGGGGCCCGTCTACGACCAGCGGCTTGACCCTGCCAGGCCATTGGGCAGCAAACTCCTCCATCCTCTCAGTGGCACGTTGCATCCGGCTGCGCCGAGACGCCGCCAGCTCGACATCGAACAACCCGGCTCCCGTGAGGGCGGGATCCCAGCGCGAGGGCAGGGCGAAGACGACCGTGACATCGGCGTCGGGGTTCCAGAAGAGGGCGCGCTCGACGGCATGACGTGAGTGGAGCGAAAAGTCAACCGCCGCCATCACTTTGCGATATCCGCTTCGTGGCTGCCGACGCACTACGAGGACGTCGCCCGTCGACATGATCGACACACGTCGGGAGATAGGCCCGCATCGTTCCACATCCACCGACGACGTTCCCACGACAACCAACGCGGCCGTCTTCGCCGCACGGACCAATTCCCACCCGATCGATCCCTTGACTGCTTCGAACGTCACCGCCACGCTGGCCCGACTCCGACACCAAGCCGCCGTATCAGCAAGATGCTTGCGATGGTGCTCATGAAGAATCTTGTTGAGGCCGTCATCAAGGAGCGCTTCGGAGGCTGATTCACTCACAGTTACCAGGTGGAGTTCGAGATTGTGGGCTTCGGCCACCAAGCGGGCTCGCTCGGCAACCCTGCGACCGATCGGTGTTAGGTCGATGCCAGCAACGACCCGTCCAGCTGCAGATCCACCCTCCAAGGCGCCCAGACTCTACCGCTGCGGCTGACCCCACGGTCCGGGCACGGAGAGGGCTCTCCGCAGCTTCAACAGGTACTCCGATCTGTCGACCTCTATCACGCCGAGTGATTGAAGATGGGGTGTAGCCCATTGCGTGTCAAGCAGAGTGGCTCCTCCCTGTTGCAGCAAGATCACGAGATGAAGCAACGCACACTTGGACGCATCGCGGGCCACGCTGAACATCGACTCACCCGCAAACAAACCTCCCACTGCGACCCCATATAAACCTCCGACCAGTCGACTATCTGCTTCCCAGACTTCGACCGAGTGCACCCATCCGAGCTTGTGCAGACGCAGATAGGCAACAGTTATATCGTCGCTGATCCAGGCGTTCGGTCGGGTTGGATCGGCGCAACCTGCCAGCACCGCGGCCGGATCGGTGTCGATGGTGTACGTGTATCGGCGGTAGGACTTGCGCAGCGACCTGGTCACGCGCATGCCATCGAGGGGAAGGATCCCGCGTCGGGCAGGCGACCACCACCCCAGCCGACCGTCCTGCAAATGCATCGGAAACTGGCCTGAGCGATAGGCGGCCAGCAGGGTGCCGGGTTCAAGGTCGCCCCCCGTCGCCACAAGATCGTCCTCTCCGGCCAACTCGGGCGATGGCAATTCGAATCGGCTGGGCGGGGGCTCGGTCGGCACCCTGGCAAGGTAACTGTCCCTACTCTGAAAGTCCGATGTCCACAACGATGCCGTCGGTGGTGGTGATCGGTGGTGGCATCGCCGGAGTGGCGGCGGGTTACTACCTCGCTCGGGCCGGATGCCAGGTCACGCTGGTCGAAAAGGAGAGTGTCCTCGCCTATCACTCCACCGGTAGATCCGCGGCGTTGTACTTCGAGGACTACGGCGCACGGGCTATCCGACCGTTGACGAGAGCCAGTCGTAGCTTCTTCGACAACCCACCTCCGGGCCTGGCCGACGTGGGGTTTCTCGAGCGGCGCGGCGCCATGTGGATCGGCCGGGCCGATCAGCAAGGCTCACTCGAACGTGAGTTGGTTGAGGCAGGACCCAATGCCCAGAATCTCAGCCCGGCTGCAGCCATTGCCCTGGTGCCGGTTTTGAGTCCGGATCTCGCCTGGGCTATTTACGTCCCGGATGCTCTCGATCTCGATGTGGCTGCCATCCACCAAGCATTCGTTCGCGGAAT
>JAICND010000083.1 GCA_025929005.1 Acidimicrobiia bacterium | reverse complement strand
CTGATAGAGCTGCTGTTTGGTGCCTCCTTCCGGCCCACTCCCTTGGTGGCGGGTCTGGCCATGGCAGCCTGTGCCATGGCCGCTGCCTCCGTGTTTCTGGATCAGGTTCTCATCGCTCTGGGTGCGACCGGCAAACTCGCCGGGGCCTGGACTGTGGCCTTGACGGTGGGTGGGCTGTCCCTCTGGCTGCTCGATGGCCCTGCCGACGTGAGGGTCTCGGCGGCCGTGCTCGCCGGCGAATTTGCCGCTCTCGTGGCAGTCCTGGTGGCGGCGGAGCTGGCCCACCCCGAGAGTCCCGACTCCGGCTACGACCTCGTGAAACGGGCTATGGACATGGTCGGTGGACTTGCGCTGGCGATCATCACTTTGCCGATCCAGGTCTTGCTTGCTCTGATGGTGCGGATCGACTCACCCGGGCCGATTCTCTTCCGCCAGATCCGGGTGGGAAAGAATGATCGACCGTTCACGATGACGAAATTCCGGACGATGGTCGCCGGATCCGATGATGCCCCTCTGATGAGACACCTGGCAACAATGGTCGAAAGCGGGTACATACGTCCGGACAAGGAGGCGACGGGACCTCACCTCTGGATCGATGACGACCCTCGCATCACTCGCATGGGCAGGCTGATGAGGAGGGGATCACTCGACGAGTTGCCCAACCTGTGGAATGTTGTCCGCGGGCATATGTCTCTGGTGGGTCCGCGACCACTGGTGCCGGCCGAGGTGGAGCTTCTCGACCCAGAAGCCCGGGTCAGGCACAAGGTACGACCGGGGTTGACCGGGTTGGCGCAGGTCATGGGTGGATCGGACAGCACATTCGGCGAGCGGGCATATTGGGATCTCGAGTACGTCACCAAACGGTCTCTGTTGCTCGACCTGAAGATTCTCTTGAAGACCCCGCTGGCCGCCATCCGCAGGCCTGGGTAGACCGGCCTGCGCTACGGAGCGGTAGTCGACGAGGTCGGAGAAGTGGATGTCGTGGTGGTGGTGGTCGTTGTTGTCGGCGCCACGGTGGGATCGTCTCCAAAGCCACAAGCGTCGCCGGCCTCCTCGATTCCGAACTGGGTCCTCGCCTGCTCCGGATCGCTAATTGCCAATGCCACCGCCTCCCGAATCTTGGGTACGTTGGGGATCGGATAACCGTCGATCCTGCCGGTGATCCAGTCGGGCGGTCCGAAGCCAATGACGAGAGCATCTGTGGGTTTGACTACACCGACCAACTCCACCAGGGCGGGAAGGGACGACAGGGGAATGTCGGTGGCGACGTTGGCCTGTATGGCATCGAGCAGGCTCGGAAGCGATGTGAGTATCGTGCCCACATCGGCCTGGGCGGCCATCGCCGAGAGGAAGCACCGTTGCCGGGACATCCGGTCGTAGTCCGTGCTGTCGTGTCGACTCCGAACGTAGGCGAGTGCTGTAGTACCGTCCATCTCGTTGACGCCCTGCTCGATCCTTAACTCCGTAAAGGTTCCATCCTCTAGCGGATACTCCTCGTCGACGATGGTCCGGTTGACATAGATCGTGACGCCACCGAGGGCGTTGACAATGTCGACAAACGCCTGCAGGTTGATGAGCACGTAGTAATCGATTTCGATGCCCGTCATTCCCTGCAACATGTCCTTGAGAGCGGCCGCGCCCGGGTTGGAAACCGGATACCGATCAGGGTTGTCGAGTCCGTAGGGGTAGACCTCGTTGAGGATCCTTGAGTAGGCCGTGAACTCGGTGCCATCGGGAAACTTGAGATCGATCAGGTTGCGAGGGAATCCGAACATGGCGATGTCACCGTCGACCAAATCGATCGAGGCGATGATCATGGTGTCCGTTCTGATGCCGGTGCGGCCGGTGCCACTGTCGGCTCCCAACAGCATCAAGTTGAGGCGACCGCGGCCTTCCCATGGCACTGTGGTCGTGGTGGTCGTTGGCATGGTGGTGAGGGTGGTGGTGGTCTCTCCCGGGGCGAGGGTGTCGGTGGTCGATGTGGTGCCACCGAGTGCGAAGTCCGGAGTGGTGCCTCCACCCGAGAAGACCGTGGTGAGAAAGCCGTAGGTCCTGACCTGGCCCCAACCGACCGCCACATGGGGTACGAGCACGAAGATCAGAATTGCGACCACTCCGATCTTGCGAAAGCTGCCACCGCCCCCTCGCCACGCCTCCCAAACCGCAGCGGTCCGCAGGACTGCGATCATGACATTTGCAGCCAAGAGGATGAGGAGATGGGCCGGGTCAGCCAGCCACTTGGCGATTTCGGTGAGCCCGGCTGTGAGGGCCAGCAACACCACGACCGCCAGGAGTAATGCAATTCGCAGATAGGGCCGGGCCGCGCGCAGCCGTCCCTGGCGCACCTGTCCGAGACCGGGCAGGAGCGCTGAAAGGAAAGCTGCCAGGGTGGGCGTGATCGAAGGTCGGCGCATTCGCCGACCAGTAGATGCCATTGAAGTTAAGACTATTGCAGCGGCCGGTTAGTTCCTGGTTGCCGGGTTGAATCTCCAGATCTGGAGTCCGGCGGCCACGTCGGTGAACCCCTCTCCCCGGTAGAGAGCCGCTGCCTGGTCGTTGTCGGGTTGTGTATTCACCAGAACCGAGATAGCCCGACGGCGCCGCGCCCAGGTCAAGGAAGCCCGGACCAGGGATCGTCCGAGTCCTCTTCCTCGATACTTCGGATCAACCGCCAGCCGTTGTAGATAGCCCACCCCCAATGAGACTCCGGTGACAGCAAAGCCGGCCACCTCGCCATCGGCCGCGACCGTATGAATCGCCGATCGACTGGTGGCGGACACACTTTCTGCCAACCCGATCGGCCCCAAGCGCCACGCAGGAGGAAAGGAGTCACGGTCGATCCGGTTCAAAACGATCACGTCCAACAGGTCGTTCTCGGTTACAAGGGCCTCGGGAACCTTTAGGTCGGTGAGGAGATGCTCGAAGAGGAGCAACTGACCCCACTCTTCGAATCCTGCCTCGCGCCAAACCCGACCCGATCCGGGGAGGGTGGCGGGGGAGAAGACATCCTTGGTCCACGCCGAAACGGCCTGGGCACACAGGTTGAGAAACCGGGCTCCTCCTCGTTCCAGCCGAAGGGCGGCAGCCGGCAGATCTTCATTCCAGGGTCGAACATGGGCCCGCGCCCATCCGGCTGAGAACTCGACGGGTCCGGGCCACTCCCCCCGACTCTTGAGCCGCTCTGAGCGGCCAGTTACCGACACCTGTGGGAGAGTACGGCCTGTGGAGGTTTTGTATGTGACCGATGAGGCGTTTCATCGTCACGACACGGGCTCGCTGCACCCCGAACGACCGGCGCGTCTGCGCGCAATCGATGCCGGTGTTGAACAGGCAGGTCTGCCGCTGGTTCGAATCAACCCCAAACCTGCCAGCCCGGAGATGCTCCACATGGTTCACTCTTCGGCCTACGTTGAGGCCATCGAGCGTTTCTGTCGCAGCGGGGGTGGCCATCTCGATGCGGACACGATCGTTGGACCCAACAGTTGGGACGCTGCTGTTTTGGCAGCAGGGGCCGGGCCCACAGCGATTGAAGTCATGAGGCAAAGCGATGAGACCTTCGCTTTCCTGGCAGTGAGACCGCCCGGTCATCACGCCCGCTACGACCGGGC
Source organism: Acidimicrobiia bacterium (assembly GCA_025929005.1). Lineage (GTDB taxonomy): Bacteria > Actinomycetota > Acidimicrobiia > Spongiisociales > ZC4RG35 > JAICND01. Next base: position 3,182 of record JAICND010000083.1, on the reverse strand, counting down.
GATGGGTTTCTGTCTCTTCAACAATGTGGCGGTGTCCGCCGCGATGCTGCGAGGAAACGGTGAGCGGGTGGCCATTCTCGACTGGGATGTTCACCACGGCAACGGGACCCAGGAGAGTTTCAGCACCGACCCTGGCGTCCTCTACCTGAGCCTCCACCAGTTCCCGTACTACCCGTACCAAGGTGACTACGACGAGATCGGAGACGGACCCGGACGTGGGACGGTGGTCAACGTACCTTTTCCGGCCGGGACCGCCGGCGACGGCTATCGGTATGCCTGGGAGAAGGTGATCACGCCTGTACTCGAGCAGTATTCGGCCGACTGGCTCCTGATTAGCTCGGGTTACGACGCCCATGCCGAGGACCCTCTGGCCGAACTCCGCCTCGAAGCCGACGACTTTGGATGGATGGCCGCCGAGGCTGCGAAGTTGATGCCTGCCTCGAGAACCGTCGTCTTCCTCGAAGGGGGTTATCACCTGCCCGCGTTGACAGCGTCTAGCACTGCAACACTGCAAGGGCTGGCTGGGGGAAGACCCGTGGTCACCGACTCGTATTTCTCACCGCCGGGCGCCTTCGATGCCGTTGACCAGGCGGCGCGGGCGCTCGCGGACTTCTGGGTGTTATGAGGTTGTGGCGGCGAACCCCCCGTCTCCGACGGGAGGGATATCCGACATCGGCCAACCGGGCTTCTTCCTTTCACCTCCATTGGACTCCACGGGTCGCCCTGCAAGAAGTGTGGGTCACCCTGGCGATTACGGAACCCCCTCTAGTTCCGGAGCTGTACTTCTGGGCGCTCCAGGCCAGCTTCAGAGATGAGGACGGCGTAACCGGCGCCGCCCATCTCGGGCTCCAGTGGCATCCGTCCTATCCAGGGTCAACCGCCGTCAACTGGGGCGGATATGACCGGACCGGTTGGGAGTTGGTGGGCTCGGAATCCGACCTCCCTTCGGTGCTTGGGAATCCGAACACACGCAACTTCGAATGGCTGCCCGAAAGCGCCTATCGGCTGCGGATCTTTCCCGACCGGCCTGGATGGTGGGCAGGAGAGGTGACCGATCTGGCCCGAGGTGTCCGGACCGTGGTTCGTCGACTGGCGGGAGGGGGAGACCATCTCACGCTGCCAATCGTCTGGTCGGAAATCTTTGCCCAGTGCGATGACCCGGGGGTCACGGCGCTGTGGTCAGGGCCGGGCGGCCTGACCGTGGCTGGTGAGGAGTGGAGACCCGAGGCGTACTCGACCACGTACCAGCGCGAGACCGACGGAGGTTGTTCCAATACCGACAGCCGCCCGATGAACCGAGGGGTAGGGCAGCTGACCCTGGTGGAAAGGACCAACCCTCCCGGTGCCCAGCTCCCGCCTGGTTAGGCGTAAAGAGCCTGCAAATCGAGCCGATAACCCAGCAATCACCGCCATAGAAGGGATTGTGGGATGGACGTTTCGATAGAGGAGCTTCTGCAGCGCACCGTTTCGGCCGGTGCCTCGGACCTCCATCTGAAGGTGGGTTCGCCACCGGTGATCCGGGTGGCAGGCGAACTCCGCCGTCTTCACGGACTTCCAACCCTGCGCCCCAACGACACTGAGTCCTACGCCCAGACAATCTTCACCCAACGAGCGGTCCGTGAATTCAAAGAGCGCGGAGAAGCCGACTTTGCCTGGGGCCGCCCTGACCTCGGGCGTTTCCGCGTAACTGCCTTCCGGCAGCGAGGATCTGTAAGCATGGTTCTGCGACGAGTGCCGTCTGATACGGCCAGCTTTGACGAGTTGGGAGTTCCCCCAGTCCTCGGTCGCCTGGCTTCCGAACATAAGGGTCTTCTGTTGATCACGGGCCCGTCCGGCTCCGGCAAGAGCTCGACTATGGCGGCCGTTGTCGATCACATCAACACGACCCGTCCAGTGTCAATTGTGACGGTCGAAGATCCAATCGAGATTCTTCACCCGGACAAGCTGGCTGTGGTCGCCCAACGAGAGGTGGGTGTCGACACCGCCAACTTCGGTGATGCTGTGCATCGGGCAATTCGTCAGGACGCCGACGTGATCGTCATCTCTCACATCGCCGAAGCCGAAACGGCGCGGGCCGCGATCACGGCCGCCGAAACGGGTCACCTGGTGATCAGTTCCATGCACACCACCGACCCCGCTGACACTATCAACCGGCTCGTTGGCTATTTCCCCCCACAAGAACAAGGTCTAGCCCGTCGTCAGATCGCCGCTCACCTGGTTGCGATCGTGAGCCAGAGACTGTTGGAAACGACCGATGGCAGTACCCAGGTCCTGGCCACCGAGGTGCTCACCAGCAACGAACGCGTACGCGAGCGGATAATCGATGGCAACGGAAGTCTCGATGAGGTGCTGAAGGAGAGCGAGTTCTTCGGGATGCACACCTTTGATCAGACCCTCCAGGGCCTGGTTCTGAGCCGTCGGGTGGCGGTGCGGGTAGCCCTACCCCACGTTCGCAATCCTCATGAGTTGCGGGCCCGGGCCCTAGAGGCCGGCCTCGACGTCTAAGCACTTTTCGGCCAACCTGGGTTCCTGCAAATACCCGACTCTGTCTTCATGGCCCGCATGGCCGCTCTCGAGGACAAATACCTCGGGTCCGAAGTTCCGGAGACCCAATCGGGATTCGGAGGAGGCAGAGCGCGGTGGATCGCTGAGCGGTCACCCATGACAGAAGCAATCGATCGCGACGGCGACTTCCTCGATGTCGGTTGCGCCAACGGGCTTCTGGCGTCTGATGTCGTGAGTTGGGCCGCCGAGCGGGGATTTCGGATAGTGCCTCATGGTGTCGATCTCGGCGAGTCCCTCATCGATCGCGCCAGGGAACGGCATATGGACAGGGCTGGCAACTTCGTGGCGGCAGATGCCTGGCAATGGCAGCCGGGCCGGGAGTGGACCTTCGTCTACTCGTTGCTGGAGCTAGCTCCGAGTGACCTTCGCTGCGAATGGTTGCGTCGCCTGTACGGCTGGGTCGACCAGGACGGAAAGCTCATCATCGGTTCATATGGCAGTCGATCCCGCAACCTTGCTCCAGTTGATGTGGCGGAGATCTTGGGCCGGTGTGGTTTCGAAGTGGCGGGCTCGGCAACTGGCGGTGACGGGCCGATGACCCGATTCGCTTGGGTCGACAAGTAGGGCCCCCACCCCACCGCACCCCACCCCCACTCGTTCCTGCGTAGCCAGAACGG
>JAICND010000427.1 GCA_025929005.1 Acidimicrobiia bacterium | reverse complement strand
TCCGTCGCTCTTGTTCCTGGGTCTCATGGTCGCTGTCTTCTACTTCTTGATCATCAGGCCGCAACGAAAGCGGTCCCAGCAGCAGAAGGAAATGGCCGAATCGCTCGAGGTCGGCGCAGAAGTGCGCACCATCGGGGGCATCCACGGCACCGTCGTGTCGATCGACGAGGACAGCGTGGTGTTGAAGGTCGAAGACGGCCAGATCAGATTCGCCAAGCGCGCCATAGGGACACGGGTCGGAACCGACACCTGACAAAGCACTGAAGTCGGGAAGACGGGCATCGGGTCGTAGACTTCCTCTGTGACCCAACTCGAACACCTGATCCGAGATATTCCCGACTTCCCCCAAGAAGGCGTGGTCTTCAAAGACATAACGCCCGTGCTCGCACACCCCGAAGCCTTCGCAGAACTCGTGGCCGCGATGGCCGAACCCTTTGCGGACCAGGGGATCACCAAGGTGGCAGGTATCGAGGCCCGAGGATTCACCCTGGCCACGCCGGTCGCCGGCAAACTGGGAGCCGGGTTCGTTCCGCTTCGCAAGCCGGGAAAGCTCCCCTACGAGACCGTCAAGGAGGAATACCAGCTCGAATACGGGACCGACGCTCTCGAGATCCACGTCGATGGTGTCGAGGAGGGCGAGCGAGTACTTCTGGTTGACGACGTCATCGCCACGGGTGGCACCGCAGCAGCCGCAATCCGGCTACTGCGCGAGGTAGGCGCCGACGTAGTCGGGTTCTCGGTCTTCATCGAGTTGGTCTTTCTGAACGGAGCGTCAAAGTTGGACGGAGTCCCCATACATGCCCTTCTCAGATACGACTGAGCAGGTGACATCGGCGACTCTTGCCGATGTCATAGATGCCTTCACCGCCCACTACCCGGACGGTGACGTCGACCTCCTTCGCCGCGCCCACGAGACAGCGGAAAAGGCCCATGAAGGTCAGGTCCGCAAGACGGGGGACCCCTACATCACCCACCCGACGACCGTCGCATTCATGCTTGCTCAGTATGGACTCGACGTCGACACCATCGCAGCGGCTTTCTTGCATGACACAGTCGAAGACACTCCGCTGACCCTTGCTGGTGTGGAGCAGGAATTCGGCAAGGACATCGCGATGCTCATCGACGGGGTCACCAAGCTCGATCGGGTCCGATATTCGAACCGGGAACGGGCCCAGGCAGCCAGCATCCGCAAGATGGTGGTGGCGATGGCCCGGGACGTCCGGGTCCTGATCATCAAACTGTTCGACAGACTCCACAATCTGCGCACCGTCTACGCCCTTCGAGAGGAGAAGCAGAAGCGGGTGGCTAGAGAAACACTCGACGTCTATGCCCCCTTGGCCCACCGGCTCGGTGTCCAGGAGATCAAGCACGAGTTCGAGGATCGCTGTTTCGCAATTCTCTACCCGGGTCCGAACGCCGAGATCCAGGCCAAGCTGGCCGAAGCAGCCCCGGAGCGGGAAGCCTTCATCGAGAAGATGGTCACCGAGATCAGCGGTCTGATGGCCGATGGTGGCATCCAGGCCGAGGTCACCGGGCGCCCCAAGCACCAGTTTTCGATCTACCGCAAGATGCTGGAGCAGAACCGGCCATTCGAGGAGATTCACGATCTCATCGGAATTCGAATCGTGACTCAGAACACCCGTGATTGTTATGCAGCTCTCGGTTTGGTCCACAGCCACTGGGTCCCGGTCACGGGGCGGTTCAAGGACTACGTGGCCATGCCCAAGATCAACCTCTACCAGTCTCTACACACCACGATCATCGGCCCCGATGGCAAACCTCTCGAAGTACAGATCCGCACTGTGGAGATGCACCGCAGGGCGGAGTCGGGTATCGCCGCCCACTGGCGTTACAAGGAAGGGGACATCGACGCCACACCGCTGATCGATCTCGAGGCCTTCGACGAGGACCCCGAGGAGTTCCTCGACAACCTGAAGATGGACCTCTACATGGACGAGGTTTTCGTCCTGACACCCGGCGGTGACGTCAAGGAGTTACCCAAAGGCTCAACTCCCGTGGACTTCGCATACGCAGTCCACACCGAGGTTGGGCATCGTTGCGTGGGCGCCAAGGTCAACGGGCGTCTCGTTCCCCTGTCGACCAAGCTCGATTCGGGCGACATCGTCGAGGTGATCACCTCGAACTCTCAGGATGCCGCTCCCTCACGTGATTGGCTCAAGTTCGTGAGGACCGGCAAGTCGCGAAACAAGATCAGGCAGTGGTTCCAGAAAGAGCGCCGCGATCAGGCGATCAGTGAGGGAAAGGACCAGCTCGCCGCCCTCCTCAAGAAGGAAGCGCCAGAACTCAATGCCGCCGAGGCCAACCGCCATCTCGCTGCGATCGCAGAGGAGCTAGGCCAGCGGGACGTG
>JAICND010000308.1 GCA_025929005.1 Acidimicrobiia bacterium | reverse complement strand
GGAAGCGACCACCACCGCATGATGACGGGCAAGCACCGGCATAGCTCCGATCAGCGGCCGGGCCGCCGCCTCTTCGAGAAGGTCTGTGAGGATGAGGACGAAAGCCCGCTTGGCGTGAGCAACGCTCCGAAACGCCAGTTCATAGTCGCTGTCGTTGATCGAAGGTTCGAGATCAAAGACCGCTTCGAGCACAGCGCTGGCGCCATCCCGTCGTGGCGCCAATTGGCGACGAATCGTGTGATCGAAGGCGACCACTCCGATTCGATCGCCTATCTCGTTGGCAACGGCGGCCATGGCGGCCACCACATCTAGCGCCGCGTCGAGTCTGGTGAGGGCGGGTCGCCCTTCCCGAGCGGGAAGCGGCGAAGCCATCAATCTTCCGCAGTCGAGCAAACACTGGATTTCGCGGTCCTGTTCAACGCGGTACGTGTTTGACATGGGATGCCCGACCCGGCCGGTAGCTCTCCAGTTGACCTGACGAATGTCGTCATCTGGTGAGTACTCCCTTATCGACTCCAGTTCGGTCCCCAGACCCAGCGGCCCCCTCGACCTCCGACCTTCGCCGCGGAAACGTCCGAGTCGCACTTCGATGGCGAGGCGGCGAGCGGCCGGGAGGTCGGGATAGACCAGGACTTCGAGGTCTTCCCCGCTGCGATGAAACCACCAGCCGAGCCGGAACGGGCCAGTTGCACGTGTGGCGGGTTTCGGAAGTGTGTGCCGTCCCCTTCGCAGGGCAACCACCTCGGCTTCCAGAGTGTTACTCGCCTCCTGGGGTCTCACGACAAGGTCGGGCCCCGCAGGCTGACGGATGCGCAGAGGCGATATCCACCCCACTGGTTTGATGGTCATCGTTGATATCACCCCTCTCGACAGAACGGGCGACAGGTCCACAGCTAGGTGAGGCACCCTGCGGACGAGCCAGGCGTCGGTGACTGTGGTGGCGATCACGGCTGCCATTAGCAAGGCGGCAAGTGGAAACGGCAACCAGAGGGCGGTCAGGGCAACGATTGCCATGATCCCCGCTGCCCTTGGGGTGGGGCTCACTCGGTCTGGTTCATCGAGGGACCGGCACCGCGGCGAGCGCGGCTTTGACAGCATCATCGGGCGAGTAGCGCTCCAACTCGGCTTCAGGTCGCACAAGGATTCGGTGACGCAAAACCGGTGTCGCCATCCTCGCCACATCGTCGGGTGTTACGAAGTCCCTACCCGACATCCGGGCGATCGCCTTGGCGGCGCCGAGAAGGTGAACAGAGGCACGCGGGCTTGCTCCCAGCTCCACTGAGGGGAGTGAGCGGGTGTGCCGCACGACGGCGGCGAGATAGGCCACAACTTCGGGAGCAACCTCGGTGGCGCTGGCCACCTGTCGCATCTCCAGCAACCGGTCAGCGGACGTGACCGCACCGACCTCAGATAGGGTCGCCGGCGCCAATCCATCGCGGGCCATACGCAACATCGCCAGTTCTTGGTCCGCGTTCGGATAGCCAACCTCGATCTTCATCAAGAAGCGGTCGAGTTGAGCCTCGGGGAGCGGATAGGTGCCCTCGTATTCGATCGGGTTCTGCGTGGCGACCACCAAGAAAGGTCGCGGTAAAAGATGGGTAGATCTGTCCACGGAGACCTGACCTTCGGACATGGCCTCGAGCAAGGCGGCTTGGGTCTTGGGAGGAGTCCGGTTGATCTCGTCGGCCAGGAGCAGCTGCGTGAATACGGGACCTGGCCGAAACACGAGGTCGCCTCCTCGCAGGGTCATGGTCCCGGTTAGGTCGGACGGAAGCATGTCGGGGGTGAACTGGGCCCGGGCGAACGACAATCCGAGGGCGCGGGCGACAGCCTGGGCCAGAAGAGTTTTGGCGGTTCCCGGCACCCCCTCAAGAAGAACGTGCCCACCGATGATGGCTGCGGCCAGAAGGGCGTCGATGGTCGGGGTCTGGCCAACAACCACCTTGCCGACCTCTGCATGGACCTTGTCTCGGAGTTCTTTCACGGCACCTCGAGCGGTTGATCTTGGCAGAGGTTCATCGGGGTCCCTGACTCAGCCGGGCCAGAGCCCGCCCGGTAGCCACGGCATCACCGCTTTCGTCCAGAACCGCCTCGACCTCGTCCGTCGTGAGGTTGGCGGCTTCCCCGGCTCTGCGAAAGGCGTCGTCGGACGCCTCTTGCGTAAGGCTGGCCCGGGCGGCTAGGAGCCGTCGCGCTCTGGCCCGGATCGGTCTGATCGACTCGTTGAGACGTCGGGTGCGGCCCAAGATCGCGGCAACCGATTCGATGTATGCGGCCCGGTCGGGCCTTAGCTGGCGTTCAACCATCTCTGGAGGCCCCAGACGGCGGGCATATGCAGTCAAAGCTGCGAGCCCTGCGACTGTTAGCAAGATGATCGTCGCGGTCCAGCCGTCCGGCAGGGCGTGCCATAGTGACTCTCCGCCAAATCCATGCCGGTATTCGTCGAACATTGCCGGGCGTCCTCCGACAAGGGCGACGGCGAGCCCCGCTGAATGGCCCCGCGCCAGCCCGACATTCATCAGAGGCGTGGGGTCCGCGAGCCAGGTGATCGAGCCTTCGCCGAGCGACCAGGCGACACCGACCGGTGTGCCGTCGTCCGCCGACAGGAGAGGAGTGACACGTCCTGTTTGAGAGAAGGACCCTGCCCCTGACAGCGGTACTTCCCCAACCCCTGCCAGATCCTCAGTGCCAAACGCACTAGCGGGCCCACTCGGCTTCCATTCGGGTAGACCGTCGCCCAGGACGTCGAGCAGATCGTCCGGGACCGGCCCTGCCATCACCAGGCGTCCACCCTCTTCAAGGAAACGGGTGACCGCGGTCAGTTCGGAAGCGGCGAAGCCCGCGAACCCGATGTCCACCACCAGGAGAGTTGTGTCGGGTGTTAATCGTGAGGCGTTGTAAGGGGCGCGTAGTCGAGACACGGTGAGGTCCTCACCCTCCAACAGCTCTGCGAGCGCGGCTGTGCCAAAGGCGGTGGTGACATAGGTCGAACCATCAGGTCCCGCCACCCTTTGGCCCGCCGTCAGCTTTCCTCCG
>JAICND010000182.1 GCA_025929005.1 Acidimicrobiia bacterium | reverse complement strand
GCGATTCTGCAGGGTGATCATGAGAAAGCGCTGCGACTGGCGGGGGCCGCCGCTGGCCTCCAGGACGTCTCTGAAACCCGCATGCTTGACTTCGTCGTCAACCAGTTGGGGAGCCTGGAGGACTCGATCACAGTCGTCGGTGACGAGGAGGCCGAGAAACTCATAGCGGACGGCCGGGCCATGTCGGTACCCGAGATCCTGGCGATGGTTGGTTATCACGGCCGGTTTGATCTCTAGAACACCGGCCACGGCAGGGCGGGCCGGTCCTCGGGTGGAAGAGGGTGGACCCGGAGATGGGCAAGATTCTCGACCCGCTCTCGAAACGCCTCAGCTTCTTCCGTTGAAAGAAGGTCGGCAACCCGACCGACCACACCCGGTGCGTCTTCGGCACGCAACCTCTCAAGCGCCATCTGCAGAGGGTCCGGAATCTCGTCCCCTGCAAAGCCCCAGAGGACTGTCCGAAGCTTCGGATCGGAATGAAAGGTCAACCCGTTGTCTATTGCCCAGAGCCGATCCTCGCCGACTTGGCGGATGATGTGACCTAGTTTCCGGTCGGCGTTGTTGCAGATGACGTCGAGGACGGCCACCGGCCACAGTCGCGGGCTCGGCCGTGGCTTGAACAACGTGCGTGGATCGAACTCGAAGTCCTCGTCGATGAACGCCTGCGCCGAGCCGCGCCCTTGCGGGCCATCTGCCAGCACTGTCTCCGGCACGATATCGAGGCCAAGGGCCGTTGCCACTTCATACGTGAGAACCTCACGAGCGGCGAGGCTGCGCCAGGGAAAGTCCCACAAGGGACTTTCACCTTGCTCGGGTTTGTAGACCCATCTACGACCATCAGCGCTGAAGGCCAGCAGTGTTGCGTTGGACGCATACGGCATCCTTCCCTCGACCTCAGTCAGTTCGAGCACGCTGTTCAAACGGAAGGAGGGTGATGGCCATTCACCCAGGGGCAGTCATGTCCGCTGGGGTCCTCGGGTAACCCGCAGCGGGGACAGATGGGACGGCCCGCGGCAACTACGGCGATCGCTACGACCGCCATCGCCTGGAACTGCTCGGCACTGACGACAAAGCTCACACTGCTGTCCTCGTCGACCGAGCCCAGGGTCAGGGTCAGGAGGCCATTCCCGGAAACGCCCATGCCGATCGAACCGATTCGGAATCGCGGTTCGGCAGGCTCTTCTACTTCGAGTCCCCCCGTCACCAGTCGATCGACCGCCTCCTGGTCGGGGATCAGCTCAGCCGCGATCAAGACCTGGAGGCCCTGGCGGGCAAGTTCGCCGACCTGGCCCTTTTCACAAGGGAAGGTGTGGGTGACACCGGCCGCCGTCACAGATAGGTAGAAACGGCGCTGGCCTGGTTCGCCTATGGCGCCGGCGGCAAATCGCTCAGCGGGGCCTAGTTCTTCTAGCTCCATGTGGCCGGATCTCCGTTGCTGTTGAGGGTGACCACCCGAACCGGCCCATCGGCCCCGAGATCGAGCACCGTCACCGAGGCGGGGCTCACTGCTACCCGGTTGAACAGGTCGAGTGGCTGCCCAAGGTAGTGCGAAACTACCGCTTTGATGATGTCGGCATGAGTGACAATCGCCACGTTTGCGTTGCCGTGCCGCCGTGCCAATTCCTCGCAGGCATCCACGGCCCGCGCCTGCGCTTGTACCAACGACTCACCGCCGGGGAATTGCACACGCGAGGGGGCGGTAGCGACAAGTCGCCAGGCTGCCAGCCGGTAGAGGGAACGCAGCGTTCTCCCCGACCATGTTCCGTAGTCGACCTCGAGAAGCCCCGGATGGTCCACAAGCGCCGTTTTCTTCGTTTGTCGTGCCGCAATCGCCTCTGCGGTCTGCCGGGTCCGCTCCATTGGCGAGGTGTAAATAGCAGTCAGTCTCACCTTTGACAGGCGATTCCCTAGCGCTGCTGCCATCGCCAGACCGTCCTCACTGAGCACATGACCAGGCAGGCGTCCGGTCAGGGCCCGACCGGTTTCGGGAGTCGTGGCGTGGCGTACCAGCAATAGGCGAGCCATGTGGTGCATCGAGGCTAACCGTCTACAGCAAACGGGGTCTGCGGCTCGGGGTCTTGCAGACCAGGTCCGTTGTTCTTGACCGAACCGACCAGCTTCGAGACGGGCCGTTCCATCCACACTTCGTCGGGTATCGGCTGCAGGAGTCCCCGGGCCTGATCGGGATCCTGGAGGTCGCGATCCAACCACTCATCCCACACCTCGGGAATCAACGCCACGGGCATCCGGCTATGAAGCTTCGAAATGATTCCAGTGGACGCGGTGGTGACGATGGAACAGCTCCGCACCCACTCTCCGCTGGATGGGTCGAGCCATGTGGCCCAAAGCCCGGCGAATCCAAGAGGGTAGCCGTCCGCCCGAAAGATCCAATGAGGGGTGCCGCCCTGCTCTTTGGGTTCCCATTCGTAGAACCCGTCGGCCGGGATCAGGCAACGTTTGCGGGTGAAGGAGTCGCGGAATGTCGAACTTGTGGCCACCGTCTCCGAGCGGGCGTTGATGTGCAGGGACTTGGCGTCGACCGCCCAGTGCGGAATGAGACCCCATCGCATCGCTTCGAGGTGACGCTCACCGCCGCGTTCAGCAATCGCATAGATGGGGTCGGTGGGGGCGACGTTCCAGGAGGGCTCGAGCGCCTCGGTGCCTATGGCGTTGGCACCGAAGTAGTCGGCATAGAAGTCGATTTCACCCGACAGTGAGAAACGCCCACACACGGCAGGCACGGTACCGGGATGAGTTCACGATCAGTACACATAGGGTGAGGGCCCCCGAGGGGGCCCTCACGATTTGCGAGTCCGCTTGTAAGCCGGATTCTGTTCTGCGCCAAAAGGCGCGGAGACGGCCATCCATCTGGGGCGACGGTTACCCGTCGCCTCGTGCGACCTACCCGGGACTTGATCGATGGGCCATCGGTGTCCCTGCTCGGTCTTGCTCCGGACGGGGTTTGCCAGCCTGACCGGTCACCCGGCCGCTGGTGGGCTCTTACCCCACCGTTTCACCCTTGCCTGTGCTCTATGAGCCATCGGCGGTTTGCTTTCTGTTGCACTTTCCGTCGGGTCGCCCCGCCTGGGTGTTACCCAGCGTCCTGCCCTGTGGAGTCCGGACTTTCCTCGACACCGGAGTGCCGCGGCCGTCCGGCGGGCTCGCGGTTACAAGTTTAGCTTCGCCGGCGGAGCTGAACCCTTCTACCGGTAGGCGACCCACCCGGCCACACCGCCCACAACGATGGCAATGGCTGCCAGAAGCAGAACCTGGGAGACGGGGGCAGGGCTCCCGCCCAGACGAGATATGACGATCACGACACCTGCGATCAACAGGCCAGACAACGATCCGTGCAACCTTCCGTTGAAAGGAGCGAGGCGTCCTGCAATCCACCCGCCGCCGGCCAGGCCAATCAATAGCGCTATGACCAACAAGAGCTCGCCTGTGGCAGGAGCGACCAGCAGGTATCCGATCAGGTAGACAACGGCAGCGATCAGGGTGCCTCCCCCCACCCCGGCCAGGACGGCCCGCACAGAAATCGTCCCGAGCATCAGTATCCCGCTCTCAGGCGGTGTGCGCGCATAGTCTGAGTGTTGCCGATACGGGCAAGAGAGGAGTACGAAGTGGTCATCAACAAGTACCTGGCCGAGGCGGTGGGCACCTTCATTCTGGTGTTCGTCGGCTCGATGTCGGTATTGGCCACGCAAGCCACCGATGGACCGCTCATGGTGGTGGTGCCGTTGGGTTTCGGGTTGGCTCTGCTGGGCGCCATCTACGCGGTGGGTCACGTTTCGGGGGGCCACTTCAACCCGGCGGTCACCCTGGCCATGTGGCTCGATAAGCGCACCTCCTTCTCGGATCTGATTGGCTATTGGATCGGCCAGATCGTCGGGGCGCTGATCGCTTCCGCCGTCGTCCTGGCAGCATCCAGCAAGGAGGCGGTGGCTACCACTATCACCGGGTTCGAGGACTCCGGAACCGCCTTGGTGCTGGAGTTTGTCCTGACGCTGATCTTTCTGCTGGTCATCCTGGCCGTCACTCGCAAGGCTCCGGCCGTAGCGGGTGTCGTGATCTCTCTGACCCTGGTGGCTATACACATGGCCGGCATCCCGTTTAGCGGCGCTTCGGTCAACCCGGCCCGATCGTTTGGGCCTGCTCTCATCGGAGGCAGCTTCGACGGATACTGGGTTTACGTGGTGGGTCCGCTGGCGGGCGCGGCCGTCGCATGGGTCTTCTGGCGGATGTTCGGCGGTAGTGACGAAGAAGGCGCTGTCAGTTAGAGGATCAACTTCTAGCCGAGCGTTACCCGAATCTGGTGGGTCGACCCGTCGTCGACCAACTCCAGAGGCGCGTCGGGCGGGAGGGTGACATCGTCCATTGCCATCCCGACGACACCTTTGGTGACGCCGATGGGATTGCTCACCTGAATCTCGTAGCGAGCTGAGTGGTAACGGAATGAGATTTCAAAGCCCCTCCAGGCGCGAGGAATGCAGGGGTC
>JAICND010000537.1 GCA_025929005.1 Acidimicrobiia bacterium | reverse complement strand
CGACGGTTTGATCTTTGCGAGCCAGGGCGGCGGTCCAGTCCATCTCCGGCTCCGAGGTCATGACCCCGAAGTCGGAGGCCTTTGCCACGGTGCTGTAGACCTCGGCGATCTGAAGCCATTGCTTGGCGGGGATACAACCGCGGATGAGGCAAGTCCCGCCGGGACGCTCGTCGGAAACCAAGGCAACCGACAATCCGAAGTTGTGGGCGTAAAGAGCGGCCGCGTAACCCCCGGGCCCTCCTCCAAGGATCACCAGGTCATGCAATGGAGGGCCTCCTCTTCGCCACAGCTGCCGAGCCTAGTGGAGCACCCGATGGCTACCCTCAGACGATGCCCACCCGCTGGCTGCTCGTGGCGGCTGCCATCACCGCGGCGCTGATCGTGGTAGCAGGAGTGGCGTGGTTTCTCTGGTTTCTATGACCGGCGGTGGAGTCCACGCTCCACTCGCTTGGGCGGCGAGGTCAGCGAAGTTGGTCCGTTCGAGAATGGCGCGGGTGACGTCGCGTACCTCCGCCCAGGTTCTCTTCAGAGAGCAACCCGGGTCCATTGGACAGAACTCGGGCTCAGACCGAGTGGCGCAGGCGATAGGAGCGAGGGGTCCCTGGAAAAGACGGACCACCCTCTCAAGCGAGATATCGGCCGGAGGATGGTTGAGCTTGTAACCGCCGGCCGGACCCCGCACCGAACGGACCAGACCCGCCCCTCGCAGCTGGGCCATGATCTGCTCGAGAAACGAAGGGGGAATGTGCGTGCGCGCCGCGATCTGGTGCGACTTGAGCGATTCGCCGTCTGCGATGGCAAGTGCCAGGACGGCTCTCGTGGCGTAATCGGTTTTGCGGCTGATCCACATTTCTGACTTTCCAGGTAGAGATTATCGGCATTGACTCCCCCGAACAAGGGGGTTAGCTTTTCGCCCTCGAATCAAGGGGAGTGCTGGAAGATGTCGGACCATTTGAACGCGCCGCATGGGGGTGCCCTCGTGGACCTCATGGTGGGCGCCGATCGTCGAACGGAGCTGCGGGACCTCTCCCGGGACTGGCCCTCTTGGGACCTCACCCCGCGCCAACTCTGCGATCTCGAGCTGCTGATCACCGGCGGCTTCTCGCCAGTTGCTGGATTCATGACCAAGGCCGACTACGAGCGGGTTTGCGCGGACATGCGGCTCGCCGACGGACTCCTGTGGCCGATGCCGATCACCCTGGACGTCTCCGAAGATGCGGCGGCGAGCCTCTCGGTTGGTGACAACCTCGCCCTGCGTGATCCGGAAGGGGTGATGCTGGCGACGCTGCGAATCGAGGATCTCTGGCGACCAGATCTCGGGGCCGAGGCCGAGCAGGTGTTCGAGACCGGTAGCCCAGAGCATCCCGGGGTGGGCTACCTCCTCAATCAGTCCCATCCGGTCTACGTCGGCGGTCGATTGGAAGGAGTCGAACTCCCCACTCACTACGACTTCCGCCAGCTTCGCAAGACCCCCTCTGGGCTCCGGGAGGAATTCGCCCGCAGGGGCTGGACGAAAGTTGTGGCCTTCCAGACCCGCAACCCCCTGCACCGGGCCCAT
>JAICND010000449.1 GCA_025929005.1 Acidimicrobiia bacterium | reverse complement strand
TTGCTAGCCAAGTAGGCACCCAGGAGGGGCAGCACCAGCAGTCCGAGGATCGTCCCGTAAAACGAGTCCTCGTACAGGTCAAGGCCGAAGGCGGCCGGAATCTTGATGGCAACCGCCGCAGTCGTTGCATACGCCCCCATCCTCAGAAAGTCTCGGCGTTTTGCCCGATGATCTTCGTCCGGTGATTCACCCACCAGGGCGAGTTGCTTCCACAGCCGATCGGTGTGGGCACGGGCGAACTCTTTGGACACCTCGTCGAGGTTTCCCATTCGCATCACCGCAACCACAAAAGCCTCGTCCGCGCTGAGGCCGGTCCCGAGGAGTTCGTCGATTCGCGCTCTGAGGTGATCCTCCAACTCCTCGACGTCGGCAGAGCCGATGGTCTCCCTGCCCCGCACGAAGTCTCTCCATTCATCGATCTGCGATTCCAGAGCCTCGGCGTCGGGATGCACACCCATCAGGCTCTCGCTGGACTACGGAGGGGAACAGTGTTCGAGCGGATCTCGTGCCACGCCTCTCGCAGCGCGTCGCCTACGACCTGCCACTGAGCGCGTTGGTCGGCCAGGGTCTTCCGCCCGGCTGGAGTGATTCGGTAGTACCGACGCCGACGGGCTTGCGGTGGCGAGTGCCACCTGGTCTCGAGGTAGCCGAGCCGTTGCAGTCGGTGTAGCAGCGGATAGAGCATCCCGTCAGTCCACTCCATTTGGCCCTTTGACAACTCATCGACCCTCTTCAGGATGGCGTAGCCATAGCTCTCCCCCTCGGCCAGGATGGCCAGCACGAGGGGTGTGGCCGACGCAGCTACCAGGTCCTTGGCTATGTGCACGTGCAACCCCTTGGTTGATTACCTAGAGCCACTATACATTGCAGCTCTAGGTATCGGCAAGCATAATCCTGAAATGCGACCTGGAGGCGCGCCCGCCCAAGATAAGGCAATCCCAACATCGGGCGCGTACCGCAGTGGGAAGATCTCCACCTAAGTCGATGGTGTGGTCGGCGGGGTCTGGCACCACCGGATTTCAGGTCGAGACGTGAGAGTGACGGTCGAACCGCTGTGTGCGCTGACGGTGACCCAACGCCGACAACTCGACGACGAGATCGAGCTCATGGGTGTCTTGATGGTGGCCAAGCCCTCGTTGCGCCAGTCAATCGGCAGTGGTGATGGCGATGCGAATCACGACTATGTGAGGAATGATCCTTGCGATCTTCTCCCTGGTGATCTCGTCACGAGCCAGACCGTACGCCTTGGCATCGATGGGTCGGTTCTTGAGATACTCGGTCAGGAACTCGAGCGTGTCGGTGTCGTTGGCCTGGATCTCGGCCTTTCCCTTGTATACGTGGCCAGCAAGCCTGAGTTCCACGTCGAGGGGACACTCGAAGTTGTGCCACCACTTGCGCTGTTTCTTGGTGATGATGGTGACCGTGTCGTCCTGGCGCCAATAACTGGCCGGAATCGTGTAGGGCTTGCCCGTCTTGCGTCCCTTGAAGCTGAGGAGGGCTACGCCTTTGCCAACCCAGCCTTGAATGCCGGGGGTGTTGAGCGCCCACTTCATCCACGAGTTCGCCCAATCCGGTGGCTTGTCCTGTGGCATCTGGACATCAGTGGTCGGTGAGGCGGTCATCGGATACCTCCAATCCTTGATGGGTCTCCATCCCAGAATGAGACCTGGCTCTCGGTTTCAGGTAGAGGCGAAGGTCCGGGAAGATGACGGCTTGACAAGGAAGTTATACAACCGTATGGTTGTATCAATGCAGATCGCCCCACCCGACTTCGACCGCATGTTCGGCGCCCTGGCGGACCACACCCGCCGCGACATCGTGCGCCGCGCGATCGACTCCGAAGAGGGCGTCGCCGAGTTGGCCAGTCACTACCCGATGAGTTTTGCGGCGGTGCAGAAGCACATCGCCATCCTCGAGCGGGCTGGCCTGGTCACGAAGCAGCGCATCGGGCGACGCAAGGTCGTCCGCACCAATCTCGAAGGGCTGCGCGTGGCGCGTCGCCTGCTCGACCAGTACGAAGAGCTCTGGCGCGGTCGGATCGACCGCATGACCGAGCTCGTCACCGAAGCCAAGGAGGCAGACCGATGACCGTCACCGCCGTCCGCAAGGACCCCGAGACCCTGACGATGACCCTCGAT
>JAICND010000506.1 GCA_025929005.1 Acidimicrobiia bacterium | reverse complement strand
CATGTCCAAGGGTGGCGCGAACGACTGGAGTGAGAGCGCCGGTCTTCTCAACCGCTCGAGCGACAATGAAGAGGCCAGCCACGGTGAGCGGGGCGGGATTGGAGAATCCGGCCAGGGCTTCGGCCGGCGTCACGATGCCCGCCACCAGAACTGCGACCATCCCTGCCGCCATCGCAACGGCCGGTGCCACCAGGTCCCTGACCAGTGCAACGAGAACGCCGGTGACGACGAAAAGCGAGAACCAGGCCTCCCAGCCCAAATCGCTACCTCACACGCGGGCGGCTTCGCCCACGTATCCGAGTCGCTCCAGGTAGAGGACCACCTGGTTGGCAGCTTCATCCGGTGAGAATGCGGTCGTGTCGATCACAACCTCGGCGTCCAGCGGTTCCTCGTAGGGATCCGAGATCCCCGTGAATTCGGGTATTAGTCCGGCGCGGGCTTTGGCGTACAGTCCTTTTCGATCGCGCTCCTCGCAGATCTCAAGAGGTGTAGCCACGTGAACGAGGATGAAGCCGCCTCCCGCCTCCACGAGCTTGCGCACCGCCTTCCTGGTGGCGTCATAAGGTGCGATCGGGGCGCAGATGGCTATCCCTCCACTCTTGGTGATCTCTGAGGCGACATAGCCGATCCGACGGATGTTGATGTCCCGATGCTCTTTCGAGAAGCCAAGCTCGGACGACAGGTGCTTGCGAACCAGATCGCCATCCAGCATGGTCACAGGACGACCACCCATCTCCAGGAGCTTCACCAGCAAGGCGTTGGCGATGGTCGACTTGCCCGAACCGGAGAGCCCCGTAAAGAAGACCGTAAAGCCCTGTTGAGCCCGTGGTGGGTGGGTGCGGCGCAACTCCGCCGCCACCTCGGGATAGGTAAACCACTCGGGGATCTCGCGACCCGTTGAGAGTCGATCGCGCAGGTCGGTCCCTGAAATCGTCACGGTCTTGACGCCTTCCGGAACCTCGTCCTCGGGGATGTACTGATCGCGATCGGGGGCGTAGACCATCATCTTGAAGTCGACCATGGCCACTCCCAGTTCATCCTGATGCTTGGCCAACAACTGCTGAGCGTCGTACGGCCCGTAAAAAGGTTTGCCTGACGAATCCGAACCGGGTCCGGCATGATCACGCCCCACGATCAGATGGGTGCAACCGTGGTTCTTGCGGATGATGGCGTGCCAAACGGCCTCCCTCGGACCACCCATCCGCATAGCCAATGGCAGCAGGGCCAGGGCGGCGGTGTTGTGCGGGTAGCGGTCGAGCACGGCCTGATAGCAGCGCACCCGTGTGTAGTGGTCCACGTCACCTGGCTTGGTCATGCCGACCACAGGGTGAACGAGCAGGTTGGCTCCGACTTCGGAAGCCGCTCGAGTCGTGAGCTCGACATGAGCGCGGTGCATCGGGTTCCTGGTCTGGAACGCAACTATGCGCGTCCAACCACGACGGGCGAAGTCAGCCCTGAGCTCGTTTGGCGTCTGCCGAAGGGACCGGAAGTCGTAATGAACCGGTTGTTGGGTCGCCTCCAACTGGCCCCCTACATACACCGGGTGGGTATTGGTGAGAAGGTGGGCAACACCAGGGTGCTCGGGGTTATCCGTTCCGAAGACGTGCACCGCTTCTGCTGCCAGGTCCGGCCGCCACAAATCCTCTACTTGCAGTGCCGCCAACATGACCCCTTCGGGGTCTCGCAGTGCAAGCACGCCTCCCTTCTCCAGTG
>JAICND010000113.1 GCA_025929005.1 Acidimicrobiia bacterium | reverse complement strand
CGTCCGTCAATCAATTCGAGTTGCGAGTACGGGACGACGGCGTTGCCAATCAGCTTCGGGCAGGGACCTACCAACTCGAAACGGGCATGACCATCGACCAGGTGCTCCCATTGCTCCTTCTCGGTCCGGTGGCCGACTCTTACCGAATCACAATTCCTGAGGGCCTGCGAGTGGTCGAAATCCTCGAGTTACTGGCCGATGCCTCAGGACGGGAAGCCGGTGAGTTTGAGGACGCACTGCTCGACAGAGAGGTGATCTCTGAACTGCGAGTCATGCCCGAGGGCGACCTGACCTTGTCCGACTGGGAAGGGCTGCTTTTTCCGGACACCTATGAGTTCCTACGCGACTCTCCTCCCAGCGAGATTCTCCAGGTGCTGGCGGACACGATGGAGGAAAGGGTGGCGTCGGTTGACTGGGCGGCGCTGGAGGAAGCCGGCTTCAATTCCTACCAGGGGATCATCATCGCCTCCCTGATCGAAGCGGAGGTCAGGGTGCCCGAGGAGCGATCGGTGGTCTCCAGCGTCATCCGCAACCGCTTGCGGGAAGGAATGTTGCTTCAGATCGATGCCTCTGTTCTCTATGGTTTGGGCACCCGCGATCCGAGCCTCTTTAACAACGAGTCGGAATCCCCCTACAACCTCTACCGGTTTCCCAACTTGCCCCCGACCCCGATTGGTGCTCCGGGTCGAGCCTCACTCGAGGCGGCCGCGCGGCCAGCGGATACTCCGTACTTCTTCTACGTGCTGATTTCTGAGGATGGAAACCATGCCTTCGCCGAGACCTTCGAGGAGCACCAGGCCAACGTTGCGCAGGCCCAGGCTCTCGGGGTCATTCCCTGAGTGGACCTCGAGCTGGTATTGCTCGGGAATCCCGTGGAACATTCACTCTCACCTGCCATTCACAACGCCGCTCTGGCAGCCACCGGATTGGGCGGCAGATACACCGCTCGGCGCGTAGACGAGGAGGGTGTACGGGCTGCATTCGCCGAGTTGCGATCAGGCCAGGTGCACGGCCTCAACATCACCATGCCCTACAAGGCGCTGGCCGCGCAGTTGTGCGATCACCTCGAGCCTGACGCCCTCCGGGCCGGATCGGTAAACACCGCAAATCTGGCCGACGGAGAGGTCCGGGGGTGTTCAACCGACATCGATGGGATCCGCGACGTTTGGAGTGCCCTACCCGGCTCCGGCCCGGTACTCATCCTGGGGGCGGGCGGAGCCGCGGCCGCCGCCTGCATCGCCTTGGCCGATCACCCCCTCTACGGGGCGGCCCGGCGGGGTGGCACGATTGCAGAGATGGCCCGCAGACTGGCCATTGATCTAGGAGAGGTTCGATGGGGCGTCCCAGTCGTAGATGCTGTCGTTGTCAACTGCACCCCTCTGGGAATGAAGGGGGAGATCCTCCCCCAGCACGTCCTGGGGCTGGCTAGCGGCCTCCTCGACATGGCCTACGGACCGGAACCAACACCTGCGGTCCGTTATGTCGCCTCGAGGGGCAAACCGACCGTGTCCGGGCTGGATTTGCTGCTCGCCCAGGCGGCACGGTCGTTTTTCGTCTGGACCGGGCTGCCGGCCCTCCTGGGCGCTATGCGGACCGCACTGCGAAACTCCTAAAGCAAGCTGCTTATGAGGCCGAATCCAGACTTGCACGCTTAGTAGAGGACTCAGCTATGTCGTTGACCGGGCATCTAGACGTTTTCCCCCTTGAGGAGGTTCTTCGCCTTCTCTCTCGCTCATACAAGTCGGGGTGTCTCCGGATAGACACGCCTGAACAGCACGGGCGGGTTTACCTTGAGAGCGGCTCTCTCAGCTTTGCCACGATTTCGACCGACGACGACTTCCGTCGGCAGCTGGCGGCCTCGGGGCTGATCAGCGACGACGGCCTTCGCAACACCGAAATTTCCGGTCGCTCCCTGACCGATATGCTGACCCCGGGCACCGGGACTCACCAGTTCACCGACCTTGTCCGCGAAGAGGTCGTCGAGAGCCTCTACCGAATCCGCAAACCCGGACGGGGACAGTTCGTATTCAACCTCGATGTGCCCCCCCGTTACCGCATGGATCAGAGCTTCGATGTCGAACTTTGCGTTTCCGAGGCCGATCGCCGCGCGGCCGACTGGGCCGACATCGAGCTGGTGATCCCGCATATCGACGTGGAGCTTCGCATCAACGGTGATGCGCCCAACGGCGAGCCTGTCACTCTCGCTCCCAACACCTGGCGGATCGTTGCCGGTTTCGGAGTCTCCGCGACCGTGCGCGGGCTCTCCGAGCGTCTCGGCGTCTCCCGGTTCCGGGTAGCCAAGGACCTGGCCGGGCTCATCCGGGCAGGTCTGGTCGAACCCGTAAGGCCTGAGGTCGTCGAACCGGCCCCCGCAATTGTGGAATCGGCGCCCGTGGAAATTCCGACCGAGGTCGTATCTCCCTACACCCCGGCCGCAACGTTCCAACGCCAAGTCGAGGAACCATTGCCGTCGTGGAGATCGGAGGCGGACACGACCGAGATCGAAACCGCTCCTTCGATTCCTGCGCATGATCGAAGCTGGTGGGAGGAGCCAGTGGAGCGGTCCGTTCCTGCCGCGGCTTTCTCATCCGAGCCCGAGGCCAAAGAGCCCGAGCCCGAGGAGAGTCAGCCGACAATGCTCTCGGATTCCTTCCTCGACCGGGTCTTCTCCCAACTGGGTGAGAATCCCGAAGGTCAAACCGCGGAACCCACCGAACCGAAAGAAGAGCAGGGGTCACTCGGGCATGGATTCCTCAAGCGGCGTCGCATGAGCTCCATCGGTCTCGACGACGTCTGAGCCCCCCTTTCCGATCTAACGTCGCCGCGTGACGGCCTTGCTGATGGCCCTGGCCGGAATGGCGTCCGGTCCCGTTCTTCACACGCTGGCAGTCCAGGCGGGCGCCGACCTGCCGCTGCGACCATTGGCACTGAATTGTCCACGCTGTCCTAACACCACATGGACCATCAGGTGCGCGTGTGGGCGGAGCCGATGGCGGGAGGCGGGCACCGGGGCCGTTGCAGCCATCGGGGCGGGCGTAGCCACAGGGGCGATCGGGTGGGCCCCCACCCTGGCGGCCCATCTGCTCCTCGTGGCCGTTACCACGATCCTGATCGTCACCGACCTCGATCACATGAGGATCCCCAACCGCATCCTCTACCCGGGCGGAATCACCTGTCTGGTCCTGCTCAGCGCCGGCGCATTCGCCGAGGACCGGTCCGGAGATCTGGTGAGAGGTCTGGCTGCGGGCGCCCTCTACTGGGGGGTGTTCCTCGTGGTCTGGCTCAGTGCAAAAGGTCAGGGGTTCGGCTTCGGTGACGTTCGTCTGTCGGCGCTATTGGGTCTCTTCCTCGGTTTCCACTCCTGGCAACTGTTGGCCCGGGGGCTGTTGGCGACCGCTTTGCTGGGCGGTATTCCGGCGATTGTGCTGCTCGTCCAGGGGAAGGGACGCAAGACGCTGTGGCCCTATGGACCACCGCTCATCCTGGGAACCTGGCTTGCGATCGCGATCATGTAGCTTTTGCCTCTCTGCCTAGCATCCTGAGCCATGCTGCGTTTCCTCACCGCCGGCGAGTCCCATGGCCCCGGGTTGGTGGCAGTGGTGGAAGGCTTGCCGGCCGGTCTGCGGGTCGAAGCCAAGGGCATCGGCCATGAACTTGCCCGTAGGCGGCTTGGATTTGGGCGGGGTGCCCGCATGCGGATCGAACAGGACGAACTGGAAATTTTGGCCGGAGTCCGCCACGGGTTCACGCTGGGGTCACCGGTGGCGATCATCATCCGCAATACCGAGTGGCCCCGATGGCAACAGGAGATGAATCCCCATCCGATCGGCGCCGGCGAGGATCTCTCGGCGGAGTCCCGACCGCTCACCAAGCCCCGACCGGGGCATGCCGATCTTGCCGGAATGCTCAAGTACGACACGAAAGACGCCCGTGACGTTCTCGAGCGAGCCTCGGCCCGGGAAACGGCCGCCCGGACCGTAGTCGGCTACCTCGCCAAGCAACTCCTCGAGACGATCGGGGTCTCGATCGTCTCCCACGTCGTCGCCATTGGAAACGTCCACTCCGAAGATGCCGAACCCCCCAAGCCGTCCGACCTCGAAGCCGTCGACGCATCGCCGGTCCGATGCTTCGATCCGGTCGCAAGTGCTGCGATGGTGGCAGCGGTCGAGGAGGCGAAAGCGAGCCGTGACACGCTGGGGGGCGTTGTCGAAGTGCTCGCCTATGGACTTCCTCCCGGGATCGGGAGCCACGTCCATTGGGATCGGCGTCTCGATGGTCTCATTGCCGGAGCTCTGATGTCGATTCACGCCATCAAAGGCGTCGAGGTGGGAGACGGCTTCACCTCGGCGGGCCGCTGGGGATCTGAGGCTCACGACGAGATCTTTTACGACGAGGCCTTCTTCCGCGATACCAATCGGGCCGGAGGAACCGAAGGCGGCATGACTACCGGCGGTCCTCTCAGGGTGCGGGCAGCCATGAAACCCATTTCTACGGTCTTGAAAGGTCTGCGGACGGTCGACGTCGAATCCAAGGAACCAGTCGCAGCGTTCTATGAGCGCTCCGACACCTGCGCGGTTCCCGCGGCCGGCGTCGTTGCCGAGCAAATGGTGGCAATCGTGTTGGCTCAGGAGATCCAGCGCCAGTTCGGAGGCGACACGGTTGAGGACCTGGTGGGGGCGGTGGACCGCTACCGGGAGCGACTGGAACGCTACTGACCATGCCGTTCTGGCTGATCGGCATGATGGGAGCAGGTAAGTCGGTGGCAGGAGAGGCGCTGGCTGCGCGTCTTGGCGTTGAGTTTGCCGATACAGATGCTCTTGTTGTTGAGACGGCGGGCATTCCTTTGCCGGTCATCTGGGAAGAGTTGGGTGAGGAACATTTCCGTACGCTCGAACGCGCTGCCGTGGAACGAGCCGCCGGACTAGGGATAGCCGTGGTCGCCACGGGCGGCGGTGTGGTCCTTCACGAACCCAACGTGACAACGATGCGCCGAACCGGATCCGTGATTTGGCTCGACGCATCCCCGGATACGCTGGCCCTACGTATCGGCATCGGGGAGGGTCGGCCATTGTTGGCTTCTTCTGATCGACTAGTTGGCCTGGTCCAACTCGTCCAAGCTCGCCAACCTCTGTATGAAGCGGCTGCCCACCACCGCGTCGATACTGAAGACATGACGGTCAGTGAGGTCGTAGACGTCCTGGAGTCCATGTGGACCGCATAGCGATCGGTCATGACTCCGAAATACTCATTGGCCATGGCCTGCCCGACCCGCTTCTCCCACCCCGGGCCGGACGGGAGAAATCGGTGGTGCTGACTCAGCCGGGTGCTGGCGAGATCGCCCACCGGGTGTCGGAGGTCATCGGAGCCCCCATCTATGAGCTCCCGGATCGTGAAGCCGCCAAGACCTGGGAGACGGTGGGGAAGGTGTACGAGTGGCTCGCAAAGCAGTGCCCGACCCGCGACGACACGATCGTCGGGGTGGGGGGAGGCACGGTCACCGACGTGGCCGGGTTTGTTGCGGCCACGTGGCTACGAGGGATGGAGGTGGTGCATGTTCCCACCACGCTGCTGGGGGCGGTCGATGCTGCGGTCGGCGGCAAGACCGGGTTCAACGTCGGCGGGAAGAACATGGTGGGTGCGTTTCATCATCCGAGCAGGGTTGTGATCGACATCGACCAACTCGCCCAGCTCCCTCGGGAGCTTTGGTTGGAGGGGGTCGCTGAGATAATCAAAGTCGGTTTGATCGGCGACCCCGATCTGATCGAATTGTTCGTACGCCACGGTGAGAACGCCCCTCTTCCTAAGATCGTGGCGCGAGCCGTCCAGGT
>JAICND010000311.1 GCA_025929005.1 Acidimicrobiia bacterium | reverse complement strand
TTGCAACAAGTTTGCGCAAAAATGCAAAAGGACTGCAAAGAGGTGGCTAATGTCTGGCCGGTGCGTCCCAAACTTCATGAAGTTGCCCGTTTAACCGGGTTATCTCTGGCCACCGTAAGCCGCGTCTTAAACGGCCGCCCGGGGGTGTCAGCCGAGACGCGTCGGCACGTGTTGGAGGCGGCCGCCGAGTTGGGCTACCAAGAGGTGCCCTCAGCGCCGGGAACCAAGGTGGTTGGCATTATCACCCCCGAATTGTCCAACCCGATCTTTCCGGCCCTGGCCGAGGCGATCGAGTCACGGCTGGCCCGACACGGCCTTTTGGCGATGGTCTGCCCTTCGACCGCAGAAACCCTCAACGAGCAGGATTTCCTCGATCACTTTCTCAACACTGAC
Source organism: Acidimicrobiia bacterium (assembly GCA_025929005.1). Lineage (GTDB taxonomy): Bacteria > Actinomycetota > Acidimicrobiia > Spongiisociales > ZC4RG35 > JAICND01. The sequence continues at coordinate 2,621 of JAICND010000311.1, read as the reverse complement.
GCGGCGGGGGTAGTCGTGATCAACGGTCGCTACAGCCAGGTCAACCTCGACTTCACTCCGTACGAGATCCTCCGCGACAAGGGCTTGCCGGTCGTCTTAGTCAACGGGATGGGCCGCGATTGCCCCATCGCCTCGGTTTCAGTCGACATGACCACCGCCGGCACCATCGCCGTCCGTCACCTGATCGACCTGGGTCACCGCCGCATCGGGGTCTTGGTTGGCCCCCGGCGATATTGGAGTGCCCAGTTACTTGTCGCCGGTTGGCGCCAAGGGATGACCGAACGAGGAATCCCCGCCGACGAGTCGATGGTGTCCGAAAGCCTTTTCACGATCGAAGGGGGCCAGGCCGGCGTCGCCAAGCTGCTCGAGGGTGGAGCCTCCGCCGTGGTCACTGGTGGCGACCTCATGGCACTCGGGGCTATTGCCGGGGTGCGAGCCTGGGGGAAAGACGTGCCCGCGGAGGTTTCGGTGGTCGGCTTCGACGGCACCCCAATCACTACCTACACCGATCCGCCGTTGACCACCCTCCGTCAGCCCTTGGGACGGATGGCCGGCACTGTCGCCGAACTCCTGTCCAATCAACTCCACGGACGTAACGGAGGAGGGCTTCATCTCTTTCAACCTGAATTGGTTGTCGGTGGGACCACCGGTCCGGTGATTTGAGTCTTAGCCCGGAAGCTCCAACCAACCCGTCACCCTCTCCAAGAGGTACTCGGAGACAGCCTTGGCGCGATCGAGCTCCTCGCACAGTTGTTCGCGGGCCATAAAGACGTCGACGAGCGACACCTGACACTTGCCGACCACCGTCAGAGTACGGACCGGTGCGTCGGTTATCTGGGCGATGGTGTCGATGGCTGTGACTTCAATAGGGAGGCCCACTCCTCCGATTCCTGCCAGGTCGGTTCCGAGGACCAGCAGATCAGGCGGGGTCGACAGCTTGGGCATCGACCAGTTGAAGTAGAGGCTCAGCCGGTAGAGATCTTCGGGTTCTTCCCAATCCTCCCCCATCTCATCTATGCGGTCCTGGAGTGACAACAAGACCCGTGGCTCGACGTCGAGGCTGAGATGGAGGTCCAGCGGTCCCCCACACGCATCTTCTGGATGGACATCGACCTCCCATGACTGACGCAACGAATAGGTCTCCATGTAGTGACGTTCGTCATGAACATGGAAACCGTGTTCGATCGCGTGGTCTTTGAGATCGGTTACAAAACCGGCAATATCGATGGCCATCGGCGAGCAAGCCTAGAGACCTGCGGGGAAAACTTGCCGAGGCTCGGGAGTACCGTGCTGGCCTATGAGCTGGCCGTTCCCGCCCCCGATCGAGACGATGGAGGCCAAGGTCACGGAGACCTGGCCGACCGGGAAGTTCGCCTATGAGCCCAAGTGGGACGGCTTCCGATCGGTTTCGTGGAGCGGCGTCAGTCCCCGGCTCGATTCGCGCAACCAGAGACCCTTGTTGAGGTACTTTCCCGAGCTCACCGAGGCCATCTCCGCCCTGCCCGCCAACACGGTGGTCGATGGCGAGGTGGTGGTGACGATCGATGACGTCACCAACTTCGATGCTCTCCAACAGCGGATTCACCCCGCCGTCAGTCGTATCAAGCTCCTGTCCAAGGAAACCCCCGCCCAATTGGTGGCGTTTGATCTGCTGGCACTCGAGGGTGAGGACCTGCGAAGCCTCCCCTTTTCCGAGAGAAGGGCCAGGTTGGTCGAACTGTCATCCCGGCTCTCCTATCCGTGGAACCTGACTCCTTCCACCACTGACGAGCTGACAGCCCGTAGGTGGTTCGATGAGTTCGAGCCGGCAGGGTGTGACGGGATCATCGCCAAGCCGCTGGGGCAGGGCTATGTCCACGGCAAGCGGGCGATGATCAAAATCAAACACAGACGCACGGTCGACTGCCTGGTGGGGGGTTACCGCGAGCACAAGGACGGCGGCAAGATCGGTTCGCTCCTGCTTGGGCTCTACAACGACCAGGGAGAGCTGCACTTCATCGGCCACTGCTCCGGCTTCGGCGATGTCGACCGCGCAAAGATCTTCGAGAGGTTTCAACAATTGCGGTCCGAGGGTTCTTTTGGCGAAGAGGCCCGGGCCCCGGGTGCCATTAGCCGGTGGACCGGTGACAAAGACCTCTCCTGGGTGCCGGTCCAACCCGGGGTCGTGGTCGAGGTCAGCTACGACCAACTGGAAGAGGGCAGGTTTCGCCACGCGACCAGATTCCATCGGTGGCGCCCCGACAAGGACCCGGCCTCTTGCACGATGGACCAACTGGAACGCCCTGCCGGCATGGGGTTCGGCGAGGTCGTCAAGGTCTGAGAACCCCTATCTGCACTTTTATCACCCAGACCCGTCGAAAAACGACGGGTCTGGGTGATAAAAGCGGGGTTAGCCCTCCATTTTGCGCTTCGACGGCTGCACCCGGGGCGGTTCTCCCGGCATTTTTGGGTACATGGGCGGCCAGGGAGCGTCCCCGATCCCGTTCTCCTCGTCCCTGTGCACCCAATCCAGCAGAGGATCGAGACGACCCGGGGCGTGATCGATGTCGGCGGTCAGATCTCCTACCGCCCTGAAGCGATCGCGGAACGAGTCAAGGGGAAAGTCTTCGATGGCAACGTCG
>JAICND010000454.1 GCA_025929005.1 Acidimicrobiia bacterium | reverse complement strand
TCGAACCTTCTAGAGCTGCCCACCCGGTGGCGACGTTGAAGGGAAAGGGTGTGGCGCGGGCGTGATGGTTGGCGACGTATTCGAGGCTGAAGTCGTCGGCCAGCAGAGCTCCTTCCAGAGCGAGCATGGCCAGGGCGGCACCGCCGACCATGGTCTGTACCGGACGCCTCAGGCCGGTAACGATTCCCAGGGGTGCTCCCCGTACACCGGCAGTTACGAGCCAGACCGAACCAGCCAAACCGGTGAGGATTCCGGCAATACCCAGTAAGGCAAACATCAGTCGCTGGTGGTGGTGGGAGCCTGGTACGTCTCGTCGTGGCGGACCAGGGCCGTGTCGGCTTCGAAAAGCGCATCATTCCAGGCGCCTTCAACCACTACGCCAACATCCTCTGCAAAAAGAGGTGGGACGGCTCCGGTCAACCGGACCCTGATTGTCTGCGCCCCGTCGGTCACGTCGAATGTTCTGACGCCGCCAGACTCCGACAAGGATCCAGCGATCACCAGGCCACCGAGACGGAATCGCTCCCCGTCAGGGAACTCGGCCCGGCGATCGACGGCTTCCTGGGGTGTGAGGTAGTAGGTGAGGCTGCCCCCGAGGCTGGTCGCTATAAGCACCAAGACCGCCGCGGTGATCAAAGCCAGGATCGGCCAGACCAGCTTGCGCGATGGCATTTCAGTCCCGACGGTTGAGGCGCCGATGTCGGAAGTGGAGCCTGACCGCGTACCAGAGCATGATTCCGTAAGTGACCGAATAGGCCAGCGTGACGACGGCGTCCTCAGACATCAACGGCTCCATCGAGACGAGGTGGGAGTACTGCGGCTCCGGCCACTGGCTCGAAAGAGGATGCGGCTTCTTCTTCGAGACGGCCGACCACCATGCGTCCCATCAACAGCGCGATGTAGATCAGGGTGAAGGCAGCCAGATTGACCATGAGGGCTTGGAGCATGGCCGGGTGGATTGGTGAACCTCCCGGTCTGATCGTGGGGGTCTGGTGCAAGGTGCGAACGAGGTTGACAGAGAAATAGACCAGAGGCACCTGGACCACAGCGACGATCCCGAGGATCGAGGCCCGGGCGGCTCGCAATTGCGGGTCCGGGGTGGCGCGGCGCAGGGCCAGGTAGCCGAGGTAGACGAGGAACATGAGGGCAGTGCTGGCCATGCGGGCATCCGCCCAGTCGAAGTAGACGCCCCAAACTGGCTTTCCCCAAATCATCCCGGTTACAAGGGCGAGACCGGTGAAAAGCACCCCGATCTCCGCGGAGGAGGCTGCCAGTCGGTCCCATACGAGGTGGCGGCGAATCCGCCACATGACCGATCCAAAGGCAGTGACAAAGAAGGCGAGGAAAGCCAGCCAGGCGGAAGGGGCGTGGATGTGGAGGATGCGGGCATAGGTCCGCTGTACCGCTTCCGGCGGGGCGGCGATCGCCAGGTAAAGGCCATAGGCGGCCACTAGCGCGGCCAGACCCATGACGATGCGTACTTTGGTCATCGAGTTGCATCCTCCAGAGGTTTGGCGGCAAGAGTTCCCGCCACGGCGAGCACTATCTCGGTCGCAGCGAGCATCAACAACCAGGGGAGGATACCGCCGCCCCGCCTTAGCGATTCAACCGCCTGGGCGGCTCCCACTAGAAGCGGAAGAGCAAGGGGGACGACGAGGACCGAGGCCAGGGGGGCCCGCCCGGAGAGGCCGCTGGTGATGTCGGCGGCCAGGGTCGCAACCATGGCCAGCCCGGTCGCGAACAGGAGGATGATCAGAAGCAACCACGGCGTCATTGGAATTTGGGGGCTGAAGAGGAGAACCGCGGCCACACCGAGCAAGAGCATGAAAGCGACCAGGAGGACTGCCGAGGCGATGGTGCGGCCCCAAAATCGCGATTCCGGTGACACTCCGAGCAGGGTTATCAGGTCGCGATTGGGACCCGAGTCGGCAACGGTATTTCGCCAGGCGATCTGCATTCCGAAAAGCAACGATGTGGACCAGTAGGCAGCAGGTCCGATGCGGGAGATGAGAGGCAGATCGACACCGATGGCCATGGGGAGAGCGACGAGGGCCGCCAGCCCGAAGGGCACGAC
>JAICND010000476.1 GCA_025929005.1 Acidimicrobiia bacterium | reverse complement strand
GAGCCAGAACGCCCCGCAGGTCGCCCAAGACTTCGCCCAGGTTGATCCCGGACCGGAGCCGGGCGGCAAAGGAGTCGATCAATAATTCGGCGTCGTAGCGAGAGCGGTTGAAGCGGCGAGCGACCAGCTGCTGGACCCGCTTTCGGACCGGATTGAAAAGACCGGCCACCGCCAGGGTGGAGCCAGCCACCGCCAGATCACCTGTGGCCGGTAGCAACCGAGTCAGTCCGAAGACGATGATGGCATAGAGACCAGCGAGCAACCCCGCCACCACGGCGTACGTGACAGTGCGGGAGATGATCCGATCGATCTCATAGAGCCGATACCGAAGCACCGCGAACCCCGTCGCCACCGGCAACACATAGCTGCCGGCGGCGGCCGTCAGCAAGGCGGCGGCGATGGATGGGGTGGGTGCTCCCAGGGCCCGGAGGAGAATGGCCCCGAAACCCCCGAACACGATCAATGAGAAGCCGAAGAGAACCCAGCGGGTCTGGAGCCGTTCGAGATCAGTCGAGTGATGCCGATAGCGGTAGACCTGCCCGGGAAGCCACGTGGCCAAAATCAGAAAGGCGAAAACGCTCACCAGGGTGGTGAGCCAACCGGGAAACACCCCTGGCGTGCCGGTCCCGGCTGCCCGGGCGGCGGCAGGCAGATCTGGGAGTGCCCAGCTGGAGAGGATGAAGAGCAGGGCGGGCCAGGCGGTCCAGCGGGGAATGAAGCGTCCGTTGGGAAAGAGGTAGAGGCCCAAGACCGTGAGGTCGACGGCCAGGACGTCGACCAACAGCGCGGCCGGTCGGGGGGCGACGGTGGAAAGCGCGGTTCCCACTCCGTCGACGATGAGGAAGAGCCCGACCATCGCCAGCCCGAAGAGGAGAGCATTGGGGTCATTGGGCCGCCGGCGGCGGATGGTGACGGCGACGATGAAAGCCAGCACGGTGGGAACCACAAAGCCGAGCCAGGCGGCTTGGACCGCGCTGACACCGATCATTTCCATCACACCGAGGAAGGCCGGCGAGGAAACCGGTTCCGGCCGCTCTACCACCTCCGCCAGACCGAACGCGGCGGCAGGAAGAAGGATCGCCATGCAAATCAGCCAGCCGATGCGGGCCATGCGAGGCGAGAGCATGGAGGAGCTTACGTCGGCCGCCTCCCGCCACAGGAAGCTCAGTTGACAGCGATGACCGCGAAAAGCTAGCTTCTCCGCCGGGTCTGGAGGACTTCGTGTTTTTTTGCCGTCTGTATCTGCGCGTCAGCCATGGGTCGGACGCGTCCAGGTGCTCCTCCCCCGGGAGGTGGAATCCCCGGTAACAAGCACTTTCGAAACGGGCCTTGGCGGCACTCGGGGCAAGAGTGACAAGGGCTCGGGGACTGTTTGAAGCGGGGGATTATTGGGAGGCAAAAGCCTTGGTTCAACGAAGCAAAACAATGGCGCGCGCCGTTCGGCATGCGCGCTGGTTCACCCCACTATCGGTATTCCTGGCGTTCCTGATCGCCGTCGGCGGCGTCGCCCTTGCAGACCACCCCGGCGACAGCGGGTTCCTCATCGACGGGACCGTCCCTGACACCGGCGCCGCCCAGTTCGACGACGATTTCGGAAACGTGAAGGAGCTGGGACCAGTCAACGAGAACACCACCAAGCTGGGAGTCATCCACAACGACGCCCTGCCGACCCTCGGGACCTCAAATCCCAACGGTCAGGTCGATCTCAAACAGGTCTGGTTCGACACCAGCACCGTCAACGGTACGGATTGGCTCTACTTCGCCTGGGAACGGGACTCCACCAACGGAAGTGGAGTAATCGCGATCGAGTTTCAACAGGCAGCGGCCCCCGCCGCCTGTGACTATTCGCTCCTGCCGGCGAGTCTGATTGCCAACTGCAACCCCTGGGATAACCGCGGGGAAGACGACTTCATGCTGGTCTGGGATCAGGTCGGCGGGCAG
>JAICND010000438.1 GCA_025929005.1 Acidimicrobiia bacterium | reverse complement strand
GAGACGAGCCCACCCGTGCCGGGATGTTTCGTCACGACACAACTTCCGTCCTCGGCCATCTCCACCAGCGGAAAACCGATGTGTTCGAGTCCGGGTACTTCCGGAAAAAAGGCGTAGTTGCCACCGCTGGCCTGCGCCCCACACTCGATGATGTGGCCAGCCACCAGGGCACCCGCCAGCGCGTCCCAATCATCGCGACGCCACTGGTGATGCCAGGCAGCCGGCCCCATCACCAACGCGGCATCGGTGACCCGCCCGGTAACGACCACATCGGCACCGGCGGCCAACGCCTCGGCAATTCCCCACCCGCCGAGATAGGCGTTCGCCGTGAGCGGGTTGATCCCCGCTGCGGCCAACGGTGTCCCCCGATCGAGATTCCGGAATTCATGACCCTCGTCTTGGAGACCTACGAGGCGACCGAGGATGTCGTCGCCTTCCACGTAGGCGATGCGTGGTGACAACCCGAGATCGCCGGCCACTTTGCCGAGGCGCTCCGCCAGACCTGCCGGGTTGAGTCCGCCAGCGTTCGAAACCACTTTGATCCCTCGTGCCAGACAGGCACCTAGCACCTCTTCCATCTGGGTAAGAAAGGTCGTGGCGTAACCCCCGTCGGGATTGCGTAGCCGGGTTCGCCAGAGAATCGACATCGTCAATTCCGCCAGGTAGTCCCCGGTCAGGACATCGATCGGTCCACCATTGACCATCTCCGCAGCCGCCGACCACCGGTCGCCGTAGAAGCCTGAGCAGTTGGCGATGCGGAGCGTCCTCATTCCAGGCGAGGATACGTTCTAAGGAGACGCCTGCTCGTATCCTGATGGTCGATGGAGAGATGGCGTTGGGGGAAAATGACCAACCCGGTCCGTGGTCTGTTACACGGAGTGGCCGGTCTGGGCGCAGCGGCTGGAGCCGCGCTCCTCACTATGCGAGCCTCCGACGGCCAGCATGCCATCGCCGGTTTGGTCTTCGGTCTCTCTCTGGTGGCGATGTTCACGGTTTCGGCCATCTATCACGCGGTCGACTGGCGCCAATCGGCCAAAACCTTCTGGCAGCGACTCGACCACTCGATGATCTTCCTTGTCGTAGCGGGGACGTTCACACCGTTCGGAGTGGTGTTGCTGGACGATCCTCTTCGTCTGATCCTCTTGACGCTTGTGTGGGGAACGGCCCTGGTCGGGATCACCCTCAAGTTCGTTCTCCCTAGGGTCAAGACCGGCCTTTCCATCGGGCTGCAACACGCCATGGGATGGAGTTCGCTGGCGGCGGTGCCCGTTATCTGGCAAAAGATCGGGGCCGGAGCCGTGGCCATGGTCCTGGCCGGCGGTGTCTTCTATACGGCTGGGACGATCATGTTCGCGATGAAACGGCCGCGCCTATTTCCCCGGGTGTTCTCGTATCACGAGTTGTTTCATGTGATGGTGATCGCCGGCAGCGCATTCCACTTCCTCGCCATCCTGTGGTTTGTGATGCCGTACGCAGCCTGAGACCCATACGCGAACCCATGGTTCCAGAGTCCGCCGGCGGACGCCTCAACCCGGGGTTCGCATCAACCAGGAACTCTCCGAGCAGAGCGCCTCTACTGCGTCGATCTCGCGGGGAACCCGCGATGTGAGGTTGTCGTGACCATCGGTGGTGATGAGGATGTCGTCCTCAATCCTGACTCCGATGCCTCGAAACTCGGCGGGTATCGGATGGCGCACCTTGGGGGCGTCCTTTTTCATACCCTCCAGTTCATCTTTGGCGGCTGCTCCTTCGATCATGGTTCGCTCGGTCCAGGCGTCGAGGTCGTATTCGAGTAGCGGGACCTCGATCTCCTCCCGCCCGTCGATATATAGACCGGGCTCGACGGTGAACGCCATGGCAGGCTCGAGGGCTCTCGGTACTCCGTCGATCCGGTAGCTACCAGCGTCGTGCACATCCATGCCGAGCCAATGACTGGTGCCATGCATGAAGAACTCGCGGTAGTGGTGCATCGCCAGCGAATCCTCGAGTCCCTTGGGGAGCAAGCCCAACTCGATCAGCCCCTGGGTCAACGACCGTTTGGCGGTCTCGTGTATGTCCCGGATCGAAGACCCGGGACGACAGATGGAAATGGCATCGTGCTGGGCGGCGAGCACCACCTCGTAGACGGCCCGTTGGGCTGCGCTAAACCGTCCCGACGCCGGGAAGGTCCGGGTGATGTCCGATGAGAAGTAGTCCACTTCGCAGGCGGCATCGATGAGGACAAGATCGCCGTCCTCGATGAGGCGGTCGTTTTCGACATAGTGGAGGATGCAGGCGTTGGGCCCGGAGGCAACGATG
>JAICND010000410.1 GCA_025929005.1 Acidimicrobiia bacterium | reverse complement strand
CGTGAATCTTGTCGACTGCCCCCGCGTAATAGTCAAATGTTGTTGCCACGGCGTTGATCTCTCCGCGCGCCGCTCCCACTGGTTTGCCGGTGTTGACCGACTCAAGGCGAGCCAGACGCTCATGGTCGCGGCGGATCAAATCGGCTATCCCGCGCAGGACATCACGCCGCTCGCGCACCGGCGCCTGTCGCCAGACCCCGTTGGCGTAACGAGCGTGAGCGGTGGTCACTGCCCGGCTGACCTCGGCCGCGTCCGCTTGTGGTACGGACTCCACCAGTTCGCCATTGGCGGGATTCGTGAGAGTTGTGAGCATGTGCGCTGCTTTCTACTCATCATGAACGTAACGCGCACGAAACAAGTCCGTAACAGGCGTTGCCCAACCTGCCCCCCAACAGAGGAGGAGGCAGATGAGCGAAGGCACGATCGCCTGGCTGCTGGTCAGCAGCGCCTTGGTGCTTTTCATGACCCCGGGCCTGGCCCTTTTCTATGGCGGCATGGTGAGGTCCAAGAACGTCCTCAACATGCTGATGAAGAACTTCTTCACGATCTCCATCGTCACGGTGGTCTGGACCCTGGTGGGCTACACGCTTGCCTTCGGTACCGACATCGGTGGAATCATTGGCGGTTTCGACTTCCTCGGCCTCAGGGGGGTCGAAGGCGACGCCCTCCTGTTCATGGTGTTCCAGATGATGTTTGCCATCATCACCCCGGCTCTGATCTCCGGGGCCGTGGCCGAACGGATGAAGTTTTCGGCCTGGGTTCTGTTCACCACACTTTGGGCGCTGCTGGTCTACCCGGTGGTTGCCCACTGGGGGTTTGCCGCCGACGGCTGGCTGTTTGCCTGGGGCGTGCGCGACTTCGCCGGTGGTCTGGTGGTCCACATCAACGCCGGCATCGCTGCCCTCGCCCTCGTGTTCGCCCTCGGGCCCCGCAAGGGATTCGGAGCTGAGGTGATGAGGCCTCACTCGTTGCCGCTCACCCTTCTCGGGACCGGCATTCTCTGGTTCGGCTGGTTCGGTTTCAACGCCGGGTCGGCTCTAGCCGCTGACGGGATCGCCATCAACGCCTTCGTCACGACGCAGATCGCGGCTTCGGTGGCTGCCCTCGGGTGGGTGGTTGCAGAGTGGTTGAGAAACGGGAAACCCACCACCCTCGGGGCGGCTTCGGGGGCTGTGGCCGGTCTTGTCGCCATCACCCCTGGGGCAGGATTTGTCTCACCGCTCTCGGCCATGGCGATCGGTCTGATCGCAGGCTTTGTCTGCTTCTGGGCTGTCAGCCTCAAGTTCCGCTTCGGCTACGACGACTCCCTCGACGTGGTCGGAGTCCACCTCGCGGGGGGCATCGTCGGTTCGGTTCTTCTTGGCGTCTTTGCTCAAAGCTCAATCAACGCGTTCGTACCGGATGGGCTTTTGTTCGGCGGGGCTGGTTTCTTTTTGAAACAGGTGGCAGCAGTGGCAGTCGTGATCGTGTTCACCTTCGTCGCCACCTACCTCCTCGCCCGGATCGTCAAGGCCATAACCGGGCTGCGGGTTGATGACAATCAAGAGACAGAGGGCCTCGATATCTCGCTCCATGAGGAGCGGGGCTACGTGCTGGCAGAGTAGGAGGAGCGAGTGAAGCTGGTCATTGCATACATCAAGCCCTTCAAGCTCGACCAGGTGAAGGATGAACTCCGATCCCAGGGAGTCGCTGGCATGTCAGTGAGTGAAATCCGCGGTTTTGGTCGTCAACTTGGCCAAACCGAGGTCTACCGCGGTGCCGAGTACCGGGTGGAGTTCGTACCGAAGATCAGGATCGAAGTCGTGGTCGACGATGACGCCGTCGATCGGGTGGTAGCGAGTGTCGAAGCGGCCGCCCGGACAGGCGAAATCGGTGACGGGAAGATTGTGGTAGTACCGATCGACCAGGTGGTGCGAATTCGAACCGGTGAAAGAGGAGCAGAGGCCCTCTAGAGGGGGGGAGGTCCGGCCAGCGGTGGGGCCGCTGGCCGGCTTCCTCGCGGTGAGACAGGCTTGGTCCGGTGCGCGGGCACCGTCCGACGAGCCGTGGCGCATCGGCGCTGAGCTGTCCGCGGCCATGGATGGCTATCTCAGGTCCATCGCCAACTCCGATGAACTCACGGTTGTGGCGGTGGGCGGATACGGCCGTCAAGAGCTCGGCCTCCACTCCGACATCGACCTGCTTCTTGTACACGACAACGCCGACCCGGCCGCGGTGCGGGCGATCTTGTACCCGCTCTGGGATGCTGGGCTCAAGGTTGGTCACGCCTTGCGGACCGTCAAGGAAACGGTTGCCAAGGCTCGTGACGATCTCACGGTTCTGTGTGCACAACTGTCGGCCCGGCTAGTCGCAGGCCCCGCCGCCAGGTTGAGCGAGTTGGAAGCCGGGCTTACTCGCCTTCTGAAAACCGATCGGCTTCGCGTAAGCACTCTTTTGGCGGCCGAGGAAGCCTCGGTCTGGCAGGCCGAGCCCT
>JAICND010000523.1 GCA_025929005.1 Acidimicrobiia bacterium | reverse complement strand
GCTCGCGCCCGGCCCCTTCATGAAAAACTGCATGAGGGTCTGGGTGTACTCGCGCGCGGCGCGGTCCGGGTCTTCTAGCTCCGCCGGGATGCGGAATATGTTCTCCCTGGGGACGGGCGCCTTCGAGAGCAATGTCTCACTGGCCATGCGATAGTTGCTGTCCGTATGGTCGGGAGGAACGGTCCTCTCGTCGCCCCAGAAGAAATAGATCGATGACCATGGCACGGTTTCGAGAAACGGACTGGCGGCCAGGATAGAGAACATCGCCTTCGGAGTCGAGCCGCCCGACAGCGCCACCGTGAACCGCCCGCAGCCAACGACGTACTGGTCGGCCAGCCGCGCAAAATGGCGGGCCGCCTTGAGCGCAAGCTCGTCGGCGTCGCGATAGATTCGCACCTGCGCTTCGCTCTTGTTCAGCATTCGTGTCGACATAGCTCCCCCCAGTTACTATTCGTCGCGTTCCCGCTCGCGCCACAGCCAGGCCCCGCCCCTCACCCCGAAATCGTTCGACACGATCTTGGTATCGGCGGGCAGATCGAATTCGAGCTTCGATGCGTTGCCGCCGCCGATATAAAGCTTGTCGAAGTTCGTGAGCGTCCGCACCGCGCTAATGGCCCGCTCCACACGCCGGTTCCATTTCTTTTTGCCGAGCTTCTTGCGGGCGCGGTCGCCCAGTTGCTGCTCGAACGTGTCCTTATCGCGAAACGGCATGTGGGCCAGCTCAAGGTGCGGCCCTAGCTCGCCGTCGAGAAACAGCGACGAGCCGAACCCGGTGCCGAGCGTTATGACCATCTCGACGCCTTTCCCCTCGATGGCGCCCAGCCCCTGCATGTCAGCGTCGTTGACGACCCGCACCGGCTTGCCAAGCCCCTCTTCGAGCGCGCCCGCGATATTGAACCCCTTGAGGACGTCGGTCCCGAGGTTCGGCGCGGTTATTATCTTCCCGTTGCGAACCACGCCGGGGAATCCGACCGAAATAAAGCTGTACCCCGAAAGCGGCTCCACGAGCTTGACCAGGGTCTCCACCAGCAGCTCGGGCGTGAGCGGATGCGGGGTCTTCACGCGGATGCGCTCGGTCACCATATTCCCCTCATAATCGAGTAGCGCGGCTTTAAGACCCGTCCCACCAATGTCAATGGCCAGTATGCGGTCTTCGGGCGTGGCCAGTAGCTTTTGATGCGGCGAGTATTGCGGTGCTGTCATTAGCTTCTCCTTTCTCAAATCTGATCGCGTCACCGGGTCAGTTCGTTATATTTACCCAGTCTGTATGTATATGACCCAGCTCCGGATGGTCTGTGCGTTCGTATGTATGCGAGCCGAAGAAGTCTCGCTGCGCCTGCGTCAGATTCTGAGGAAGGTTGGCTGTGCGATAACTGTCGAAGTATGAGAGGCTCGCGCCCATTGCCGGAACCGGAATGCCGAGGCTTTGCGCCGTCTTGACCGCCAGCCGCCAGTTCGACTGGGCGGACTGGATCCACCTGTTGAACTCTTCGTCCAGCAGGAGGTTCGGCAGGTCTTGGCGACGGCGATAAGCGTTCATGATCGAATCGAGGAACTGCGCGCGGATTATACACCCACCTTTCCATATTCGCGCAAGCTCTCCGAGATCGACG
>JAICND010000036.1 GCA_025929005.1 Acidimicrobiia bacterium | reverse complement strand
GTGGATTGGCTTGCGACATATGACGCGACCTCAAATCAGGTGTACTTCGTCCACTCGTGCGTGTGGGACGGATTTGCCGCGATAAACCTTCGACTAGTGGAACCCGTAAATGGCCAGATTGAAGGAATCAGGTGGGCCAAGAACTACACATCTCCCACTTGCGACATGTGTGGGACTCAACAGCCAGAGCCAGCGGTGGGGATCGAACCCACGGCCGCTCGCTTACGAGGCGAGTGCTCTACCACTGAGCTACGCTGGCTGGACAGCTAATGATAAAGGCGGGGGGTCGTGCCTCCTTAGCTGAATCCCCGTTATGACTCGCTGCCCAGGGTCGTGAAGAGCGATGCCAGAAGCGGAAGCGGGCGCAAATTGCCCGTCAGGTCGACCACGGCATCGAGAACCCGCCCGGAGTTTTCGATAGCGCGGCCCGGCGGTATCTGGGTGAGACTCGGGAGGGACAAGTCACGATTGCGAATCGGACCGCCGAGTTGCAGAGAGGCGGCGTCGGCGTACCAGGAGGCGAGGATTTCCAGGCCACTCGTCAAGAGGGTGTGAAGGGCGCGTTTGCGGGCGCGTTCCTTGGTCTCAGCGTTTGGTTGTTCACCGGCCAGGTCAGCGGCGACCGGTTCTATCAGCGCCAGGACCTCCTCGGCGAGGAGAAACGCCTCCCCGGGTCGCCCGGTCACGCGCTCAGGCACGCCCAGCCATGCCTTGCGCAGTTCCGCTACTTCAGGACGGGTAGCCAGCGAGAGGGCTAACCCCGGTCTTCCTCCTGCTACTAGCGCCACGACCCGCGCTTCGGTTGACTCCAGCCCGCGGTCCTCGAGAGCCGTTACCAGTTCGTCTTCAAGGACGCGGCCGAGATGGACCCGGCGACATCGACTCGCCACCGTTGGGGGGAAGTCGTCCTCGGACTCGGCCACCAACAGGAAAACAGTCGAGGCGTTTGGTTCCTCCAGGGTCTTGAGCAGGGCGTTGGCTGCCTGTTCGGTCATCATCCCGGCCTCCTCGACGAGAAAAACCCTTCGAACCGACTCCACCGGGACCAGCGAGGCCTGCGAGATCATGGTTCGGGCCTGATCCACCCCGAGACTTGTCCTACCTTCCGGCTCTACCATCACCAGGTCCGGGTGATTCCCGGTCAGAATTCGGCGACAGGACCGACACGGCTCGTCGTGTTGAGCCCCTTCCGGGCAAAGCAGGAGACCGGCAAACCCCTTTGCCACAAGGGCTTTGCCCACACCGTTGGGACCAACAAACAAATACGCATGGGCAGGATTAATGGCGTCGCGGCGCAGAAGCTCCACGACGGGACCGTGACCAATCAGCCCTGCAAACAGATCGAAACGAACTTGCGCGGTTACTTCAGCCAAGGCGCCTCTCTTCGATCATGGCGAAAATCGCCCGAGCGACGTCATCGGGGTCGTCACCCATTTCGATCAGCCTGACCCGATCGGGTTCAGAGCGGGCTAGTTCCCGATACACCCGGGCGACCGCCTCCTGAAATTTGGCGCCTTGCCTCCCGATCCGGTCGGGGTCGGCCTGGCGCGCCAGCGCCTCCGCCGGGTCAATGGTCAGGACGACGACCAGGTCCGGTATCACTCCCTCCAGGGCGGCCTCGTTGATGAGCCGCACGAGCTGTGGATCGAGGGCACGGCCTCCACCCTGATACGCCAGCGACGAGTAGTAGGAGCGATCGGCGATCACTACCTCACCCCGGCCCAGCGCAGGACCGATCACTTCCGCTGCGAGCTGAGATCTCTGAGCAGCAAACAGCAGAGCCTCGGACCAGGCGGTCATGTCAGAAGAGTGGAGGAGCAATCGTCGTATCTCTTCACCGAGTGCAGTCCCGCCCGGCTCGCGAACGGCTACGACCGTATCGCCTTTCTCTTCGAGCAGCTCGACCAGGCGCGCTGCGACCGTGGTCTTGCCCGCTCCATCTCCACCTTCGAGGGCGATGTACACACCGGTCACTATCGGTCAGCCAAGTCCTTTTTGGTCAGATGGTGGGACGGAATCAGGTTGGGGCGGGCGATGCGAGCGATCTCCCCGCATCCAGGTGATGGCGTCACCAGCCTCTCGCAGCGTGGCCAGCTGCTCTTCATCCAGATGACGAGGCGACAGATCGCGTCGCGTGGCCCACAACACGGTCATTCCCGCGATAAGAACCACGATCCCACCAATGACGATCACAGCGCGGATGCCTTCGTTGAGTTCCCCGGCGAGTACGCCGTCCAGCGCCGCCGCCCCCACCCCGGCCAAGGCGAACGAGATCAACAGTGCGGTTCGGCCAAAGGCGAACATGGCGGCAAACGTGCGTCCCCTCAGCTGATCGGTCACGGACATGTGGAGTTGGGTGAACCCGGTCACGTATGCCGTTCCAGTGCCGAGGCCGGTGAGGAGAGTCCAACCAGCTGCCGCCGAGACGGTGTTGGAGAACCCGGTAAAGACAATCGCAGACCCTGTGCAGAGCAGGCTCAGGGCAAACACAAGCTGTCGGCGAGTGTTGATGCTCCCGAGGATCGTCACCCCCAACATGCCCAACCCGACTCCTACCCCAAGAGCCGTGACGATCAGACCGTACCCAGAGTCAGATGCTCTCAGAACCTGCTCGGCGAAGGGCTGGCCGATCACCAAGAGGGCACCCCCTCCAAACAGTCCTGCTGCCATGCCGAAAATCATGCGGCGGATCGGTCCGCTTCTGACTACGAACCGGAATCCGTCGACCATGTCCTTCATGGGGGCACGTAGATCGAGCGCTCCAGCAGCCTTTCGGGCCCGGGGCAATTCGAATTTCGGGATTGTGGTGCTCAAGACGATGAGCGCCGACATCAAGAAGGTGAATGCGTCGAAAACAAATGCAGTGGCGATCGACGGTCCGAAGCTCCCGAAGGCGGGGAGTCGCGAACCGAGGGCGCTGAGCCCCGCGAACAGGGCCGAGCCGATGGGAGCAGTGCCGTAGTTTGAGAGCAGCGACAAGCCATTGGCAGTCAGAAGATGCCTGGCCGGGATCAGAGTGGGAACAACCGCCTCGCGGGCGGGCTGACGGATGATCGAGAGCAACTCAGTGAAGAAAGTGACCACGAAGAGGATCCTGAAGCTGTCGACGAAAACCAACGAGGCGGCCAGGGCGGCTCGACCCAGGTCGCAGATGATCATCGTCGCCTTCCGGTTCCAGCGATCGGCGATCACGCCGGCCACCACGCCCAGGAAGAGACCCGGAAGTATGCGACCGACCAGCGGAACCAGGATTCCGATGCCGGCGGCAGCTCCACCACCGGCGATCCGTGCCGCCAGGGCAAAACTGGCGAATAGGGCGACCCAGTCTCCCAGACTGGAGACTGCTTGCGACCACCAGAGGCGGGCAAACGGCCCCCTGGTAATCAGATCTCGCCCACGCAGGTTTTCGATCGTTTCCACCGTACCCGCAGCCAAACCGGAGTTGACAGCGGACGCTAGACGGTAGACAGTGAAAAGAGGTCCAAACCGAATCCCCCCGGATCGACACCATGAAATTGATCATCGTTGAGTCCCCCGCCAAAGCCCGCACCATCTCGCGGTTTCTCGGTGATGAGGTCGTGGTCGAGGCGTCGATGGGACACATCCGCGATCTTCCCCGCTCGGCAGCCGAGGTCCCCGAGTCTCTCAAAGGCGAGGACTGGGCACGGCTCGGCGTGAACGTTGAACGTGACTTCGAGCCGATCTATGTCGTCCCCAAGGAACGCAAGGAGAGGGTCAAGAAGCTCAAAGACCTCCTCAAGAAAGCAGACGAGCTCTACCTTGCCACCGACGAGGACCGGGAAGGCGAGTCGATCGCCTGGCACCTAGCCGAAGTCCTCAAGCCCAAGATTGACGTCAAGCGGATGGTCTTTCACGAGATCACCGAACCGGCGATCCGTCAGGCTTTCGATCAGCCTCGTCAGATCGATCGCCGGCTGGTAGACGCCCAAGAAGCGCGGCGGATCCTCGACCGGCTATATGGCTACGAGGTATCCCCGGTCTTGTGGCGCCGGGTCAAGCAGGGGCTCTCGGCCGGGCGAGTCCAGAGCGTCGCTATCCGCATCGTCGTCGAGAGAGAACGCGAGCGAATCCGTTTCCGCTCCGCCTCGTACTGGGACATCGAAGGAGAGTTCCTCGGTGGTGATCCGGAATCCCAGTTCCCTGCTGCGCTGGTGGCAGTCGATGGCGTCGTGGTGGCGGGTGGGTCGGACTTCGATGAAGTTGGCAACGTCGTTAGCGCTGACGTCCTGGTTCTCGACGAAGAGACCGCCACCCGGTTGACAACAGATCTCCGGGAAGCGGACTTCGTCGTTCGCAAGGTTGAGTCCAAGCCTTATCGACGCAGTCCCTATCCGCCGTTTCGCACCTCCACCCTCCAGCAGGAAGCCGGCCGCAAACTCCGCTTTGCAGCGGCACGAACGATGTCGGTGGCCCAACGTCTTTACGAAGCCGGATACATCACATACATGCGGACCGACTCCACCGCCTTGTCAGAAGCGGCATTGGCGGCGGCCCGTCGCCAGATCACCGACCTCTATGGAGCCTCGTACCTTCCCAAACAGCCCCGCACTTACGCCAACAAGGTCAAGAACGCGCAGGAGGCGCACGAAGCGATCCGGCCCGCCGGTGACGAATTCCGCACGCCGGAACAGGTCGCCCGCGAGGTTGCCCAGGACGAGTCCAAACTCTACGAACTCATCTGGAAAAGGACCCTGGCATCACAAATGACCGATGCGGTGGGTGAGTCGATGGCCGTCAGACTCGGGGCCACGGCCACCAGCGGGAGCGATGCCGAGTTCTCAGCCTCGGGAAGGACCATCACATTCCCCGGCTTCCTCAGGGTATACGTCGAAGGAAGCGACGATCCTGAAGCCGCTCTCGACGATCAGGAGACCCGGCTCCCGGCGTTGAAGGTCGGCGACCCTCTCCAGGTCGAGTCGCTGGAGGCGACCGGTCATGCGACCAAGCCGCCTCCCCGATTCACGGAGGCATCGCTAGTGAGACGGATGGAGGAACTTGGCGTAGGACGGCCCTCCACCTACGCCTCAATCCTCACCACCATCGAAGACCGCGGCTATGTGTGGAAGAAGGGACAAGCGCTCGTTCCCAGCTTCACCGCCTTCGCAGTTGTGAGTCTGCTCGAGGACCACTTTCCCAACCTCGTCGACTATGCCTTCACAGCTCGGATGGAAGACGACCTGGATCGAATTGCCGGCGGCGAGGAAAAGAGCGTGCCATGGCTGACCAGGTTCTATCTGGGGGCGGAGGGTCTGGCCGCTCAAGTGGCCGACCGCCTCGACGAGATCGACGCCCGCCAGGTCAACTCGATCGGGCTGGGTTCCGATCCTCACGGGCGCGAAGTGGTGCTTCGGGTAGGACGCTATGGACCGTACCTGGAACGGGGAGACGAGAAGGCAACCGTTCCCGACAACCTGGCTCCCGACGAGCTGACTATCGAAAAGGCCGTCGAATTGCTGGAGGAAAGGCCCAGTGGCGACAAGATCCTTGGGACCGATCCCGACAGCGGGTTCGTGGTCCTGGCCCGGCATGGAAGATTTGGTCCATATGTTCAACTGGGCGAAGCGCAGGGAAAAGAGAAACCAAAGACGGCGTCGCTGTTCAAAGCGATGACAATTGACGAACTCTCGCTCGAGGAGGCGTTGAGGCTCCTCTCGCTTCCGCGAGTGGTGGGCACCGACCCCGATAACGGTGTTGAGATAATCGCTCAAAACGGTAAATACGGTCCCTATCTCACCCGGGGACAGGAGCGGCGACCGCTCGAAAGCGAGGAGGAGATCTTCACCATCACTCCGACGAGAGCACTGGAGCTATTCAGTAGGCCCCCGCGAAGGCGAGGCCAGCCGGCGGCAGCAGCGGCCCCGGCCCGTGAGGTGGGCACCGATCCCGTTTCTGGGAAGATGATCACCGTGCGCAGCGGTCGGTTTGGTCCCTACGTCACCGATGGTGAGGTCAACGCCTCGCTCCGAACTGCCGACAGCCCCGAGAGCATCGCCGTCGAGCGCGCCGCCGAACTCCTCCAGGCCCGGCGAGACCGGCTTTCCTCAGGTGAGACACCCACCAAGAAGGCGCGCAAGAAGAAGTGAACTTCGGCCCACTCAACGGGGTACGCACGACTCTGGTCATCGGTGCCGCCATCTGCGCCCTTCTAGCCCTGGGGGCTGGTTACCCGATCGTCACTCTCGTGCTGGCGGCCGGCATCGCCGCTCATGGCGGACTGTGGTGGTGGTTGTGGCGTCAGCGACGCAACGTGAACTGACCCGGGGCCGGCTAGAGGACTGTGGCCGCCATCTCGGCCAGGGGTGACCTGACGGACCTCTCGAGCGTGACGTGACCGAAGAGGTGTGATCCCTTGAACTTCTCGATCAGGGCCGCCATGCCTCCGAAAGGAGAAATGTAAGGATTGTCGACCTGGGTCAGGTCTCCACAGAAGATGAGCTTGGAGTCACGACCCATGCGGGTGAGGATCACTTTGAGGGTTGGGAGTTCTAGGTTCTGGGCTTCGTCGATGATGACCACCTCACCTGTGATCGACCTCCCCCGCAGGTAGGCGATCGCTGCCATCTCCAACTCGTCTCTCGCCACCAGGTCGTCAATGGCGCCTCTGGCATCGGGAGCATCGGAGAACAATGCATACAGATTGTCGTGAACGGCGGCCATCCACGGGGCCAACTTCTCGGAGAGATCGCCCGGCAGGAAGCCCACTTCCTGACGCCCGACAGCCACCAGAGGTCGGTAGACGGTGACCTTGCGATAGCGACCCATCTCCAGAACCTGCTCGAGTCCGGCCGCCAGAGCAAGGAAAGTCTTGCCGGTTCCCGCCATCCCCATCAACGACACAGCCGGAACGTCCGGGTCCATCAAGAGGTGCATCGCCACGGTCTGACGCAAGTTCTTGGGTTCGACCCCGAACACCCGCAGGTGGTTGGGAACCCGCTCCACCACCGTATGCGGCTCTGATTGGATAACGCGCGCCAATGCGGATTGAGAGCCGTTTCGCAGCACGAGGAACTGGTTCACGAGCGCCGGCACCGACTCCAGGGTCACTTTGTTCTGGTTATAGATCCGGTCGATCAGGTCTGAGGCGACGCCGACCTCTGCCACGCCCGAGTGAAACTCCTCTACCGGCACCGTGTCTCCCCGGTAATCCTGCACCTCGAGACCCAACTGCGCTCCCTTGATGCGTAGCGCCGCGTCTTTGGTGACCAGAACGGGCGGGTCGCCTGCATCAGCGAGGTTCAAGCAACACGCAAGCAGCCGGTGGTCAGGGGTAGTCGGGTCGAGGACGGAGGGCAGCCGGGCCGACACCACCCCGTTGAGTTCGATGCGCAGCGACCCGCCGCTGGGGAGGTCGACCGCTTCGCGCATGCCCTGACCGCTCGAGGCTCCGAGTTCTTCCAAAAGCGTGATGGCCGCTCGGGCTCCGGCACCAACCTCGTCGGGTCGGGTCTTCTTTCGGTCCAGTTCCTCCACCACCACAAGAGGCAAAACGACCCGGTGCTCGTCAAAGCGGACCGGGGCGTGAGGATCGGCGAGGAGGACGCAGGTATCGAGGACGAAAGTCCGAACCATGGGCTCCTTACGACGGGAGCCCACACTCTCACGGCTGCCAGTTCAAATTACAAGCATCGAATTTTGGCGTTCCAACAGGGATGCGTATTCGGGAGAGGGCCACGGCCGAAATGTATGTCGAAGCTCCTGCAGACCTGCAGCCTTGCCCAGTGCCCTTACCTTCGAGGGGCTGAGCCGGTGCACATGCACCTCACGAGCTTTGAAAGGAGTGCGGTGCAAGATCACCGAAGTGGGAATCGCATACAGCCCCCGGATCGGCTCGGCAGGATAAACGAACAAGACCTTTCCACCTGGTTTAACCACTCGTGCCACCTCGAGCACCGCCTGCTCAAGGGGAGGAATGTGCTCGATGGCATGAAAGGAAACGACCGCGTCAAAGCTGGCGTCACCAAATTCGAGAGCGGCCGCAGACATGGTTCGTACATTCAGCTCACCTGCCAACTCCCGGGCATTGGGGTTGAGGTCGATCCCCCATGCATCGAATCCGCGCTCGGTCAGAGCCCTGACCAGATGTCCCCGTCCGCAACCGACATCAAGGATTCGGCTGCCCGGGGGAGGGCCAACCCAGTCGAGGACGAGATCCAGATTGCGGGGATTCCAGCGATTGATCAACGCGTAGCGATGGGAGTCATAGCGAGCGGTCACGAAGACCATGTTTCCAGATGGCCCGCATTGGCATAGTCGGCCACCTTTGGACCTGTTTCGGTGATGATTAGATGAGTGACTGACGTGTTGGCGGGCGTCTCCCAGTTCTGAGCGTGTTGCCAGCCTCCACCAACCATCGAGCTCAGGAGGCCCCGAATGGCGGCCCCGTGGGTCACCACCGCGGTCACCTCCCCGGTGGCGGGCGCCACCCGGTCGATGGCGGCGCGGACGCGGGTAGCCAGACCCGCCCAGGTCTCCCCGGTTTCTCCCCGGGCCAGATCCTCGCCATGGACGAAGATCCGTTCGAAAAGTTCCGGCCATTCACGATTGATTTCGCTGAAGGTCAGCCCCTCCCACTTCCCGAATCCCAACTCGACCAGATCATCGAACGACTCGGGGACAGGATGTAAGTGGGTGGCGGTCTCCCAGGCGCGGCCCAACGGGGAACTCACCACGCGGG
>JAICND010000319.1 GCA_025929005.1 Acidimicrobiia bacterium | reverse complement strand
TGGTTTGAACCACGAAAGAAAGCGGTAGGACAGCTGCGACGGTCCCTTCGATCTTCGGAGTTCTTCTTCGTCGGACCGCCCACACGACCAGTCCGGCTAGGGGGAACAGCTCTATCCGCTCAGTTTCGGTGATGATCGTCACCACCGCCATCACCCCGAGGATCGACCACAGGATCGGGTCTCTCGAGATCGTCTTTTTGATAAGCCGGAATGCACTCCAGGCGATGATGCCGATGATTGCGGCACCTACCCCGTAGAACACTGCCTCCATCCACGGAAGCCCGCCGAATCGTAAGTAAGCCCAGCCAATCGCCACCACCATCAGGAACGAAGGTGCGACGAACGCCAGTCCGACCAGGGTCGCGCCTAGAAACCGATGGTGAATGAACCCGAGGTAGATGGCCAGTTGAGCGGCCAGCGGACCCGGTGAGATGTTGGCCAGGGCCAATCCTTCTCGGTATTCGGCCTCCGAGATCCAACCTCGGCGTCCGACTAGATCTCGGTGCATGTACTCGACAAGTGCGACCGGCCCTCCAAATCCGGCCGAACCTAAGTAGAGGAAATATCGAACCAGCTGCGACAACCGATAGGGGCCGGTCGATTCGCCATGCGACGTCACCTCGTTAGCAGGCTAAACCTGGCAGTGCCTCTCCAGGCAGCCACCCGACGAGCCTGTGACCTGAAACCAACGACTCCCTACAGCCTGGCTCGAGATGTGCGAACATATGTTCGTGCCTCGAGGCGCCACCATCCTCCACGCCGATCTCGACTCGTTCTACGCCTCGGTGGAACAACGCGATAACCCGCGACTGCGCGGCCGGCCGGTGATCGTCGGCGGCGGGGTGGTCCTGGCTGCGAGTTACGAGGCAAAGGCCTTCGGGGTCCGCTGTCCCATGGGCGGCCGTGAGGCTCGACGCCTGTGTCCGCAGGCCATTGTCGTCCAGCCCCGGATGGCTGCTTATACGGAAGCCAGCCGGGCCGTCTTCGACGTTTTCGAGAACACGACACCTCTGGTCGAGGGTCTCTCCATCGACGAGGCCTTCCTCGATGTGGGGGGTTTGCGCCGTGTGTCAGGGCTGCCCGTCGAGATCGCCCAGCGCTTGCGGCGTGACGTCGCCGAGCAGGTGGGGCTGCCGATCACCGTCGGGGTGGCAAGGACCAAGTTCCTGGCCAAGGTGGCGAGCGCCGTCGCCAAGCCGGACGGACTTCTCGTCGTCGAGCCCGATGGGGAGTTGGAATTCCTGCACCCACTGCCGGTTGAGCGCCTGTGGGGGGTCGGACCGGTGACTGCAGCCAAGCTTCATGCCAGAGGTATCAACACGGTAGGAGAAGTGGCTGATCTCGGTCATCGAACGCTGGTATCACTGTTGGGTCCAGCGGCCGGGCACCACCTGCACGCCCTTTCCCACAACCGTGATCCGCGGCCGGTGCAAACCGGCCGCCGCCGGGGCTCAGTCGGTTCTCAGCGGGCGATGGGACGGTCCCCCAAGTCATGCGAGGCGATTGATACGGCGTTGGTAGGTCTGGTCGATCGGGTGTCCCGTCGTCTCCGCAAAGGGGGCCGGGCCGGGCGGACGGTGGTGCTGAGATTCCGTTTCGACGATTTCACCCGAGCGACCAGGTCTCACACGTTGCCGAGAGCAACCGACCAGACCGAGGTCATCCTCGCCACTGCTCGGGTGCTGTTGGCCGGAATGCGACCGGTGATAAAGGATCAGGGCCTTACGCTGATCGGCGTTGCCGTTGCCAACCTTGACGACCACGGAATTCAGCTGGATCTACCGTTCGATCGACACAGCGGGTCGGCCCTCGACAATGCCATCGACGAGGTTCGCCTCAGGTTTGGGTTAGCGGCCGTGACCCGGGCGGTTCTCTTGGGTCAAGACGAGAGACCGTCGGTGCCTCTGCTCCCGGATTAGCTCAGGATGAGAGCGGTTTGTTGCCGAGAAACATCTCGCGTGGTGATCGGTCCTCGGTCATGGACTCCGGTACCACGATCGCTGAGAACCCTGCCTCATCGATCAGCTGCAGCCACAGCTGGCGGCTGAAAAGTCCCAACCGATGGGTCTCGTGAAACACCTTGACCGCGCCATCGGCATTGCGGAGAAGAAAGGAATAGTCGGTAAGACTCAGATTGCTGCCTTCGATCGGAGCATGCGACCACTCGAGGTATCGAGCCCCCCGCCCGTCCGGGGCGTCGTAGCCGCCACAGTCCGACCCGGCCACGAAGGACTCGGAAGTGTCGTCCGGCACAAACAGGGCGACGCCACCCGGACGGCAATGCACGAAGGCGGTCTCGATGACTTTGCGCAGATCCGACTCAGAAGTCATGTAGGCCACTGCATCGTGCACGAAGACGGCGTCGAACAGTCTCCCCAGCCGAAGGTTGCGCATGTCGCCGAGGATGTGCTCGCACTCGGGATTGAGTTTCCTCGAAACGGCGAGCATCGGTGCCGACAGATCCGTCAGGGTCATCCGGTAAGAACTCTTGAGATGGAAGGCGTTGTGACCACCACCACTGCCAAGCTCGAGAACCTCGCGCACAGGGATAGGCGCGGAGGCGAACACACTCGCAAAGAAAGCCGCCTCTTCGGTGTACTCCTCGGGGGGCGAAATGAGGGGCCACCAATCAGCAAGCTCGCCATAGAAACCGTAGTCCGGAGGCTGAATAGTCATCGGTCAATCTTCGCCTCCACCCGGCGGTCAGTCGAGCCTTTAACCGGAGTCGCTGCTTCGGTCCCGACAAAGCCCACGGCCAGCACGACCAGGCCCTACAAAGGCCGAAGCATCTCAGCGCTTCTTGGCGGCCAACTTGCGATCGGATTCGGATAGGTGACGCTTGCGCACCCTTATCGACTTTGGCGTGACCTCGACCAGTTCGTCGGAGGCGATCCACTCGATGGCGGTTTCGAGCGTCAGGCGCCTGGGTGGTCGCAGCTTGCTGGCCTCGTCGACATTGACCGTCCGAATG
>JAICND010000152.1 GCA_025929005.1 Acidimicrobiia bacterium | reverse complement strand
TATGACGCCAAGGGCTTGATGCTGGCGTCGATAGAGGACCCCGATCCGGTCATCTTCTGTGAACCCATCCGGCTTTACCGGGCAGTGAAAGAGGAGGTTCCCGACGACTGGTACACGGTTCCGATCGGTGAAGCCAGAGTCGAGCGTACAGGCACCGACGTCACTCTCGTCTCCTGGGGAGCGATGACCAAAGAGACTCGGGGAGCGGCCGAGGTGCTGGTGGCCGAAGGGATTGAAGCCGAGGTGATCGACCTCCGCAGTCTGGTCCCGCTGGATCGCAAGACGCTGGTGGCGTCGGTGGCCAAGACGGGCCGGGTCGTGATCGTGCACGAGGCCCCGAGGACGGCCGGCTTTGGCGCCGAGGTGGCGGCCGTCGTGGCTGAGGAGTGTCTTTACGACCTCACCGCCCCGGTCCAGCGAGTGACCGGGTGGGATACGGTCTTCCCACTCAAACGAGGGGAGCATCTCTATCTTCCGACGGTCGAGCGGGTGGCCGCCGCCGCCCGTCGGACCGTGGCCGTCTGATGGCCTACGAGTTCCGGCTGCCGGACATCGGGGAGGGTTTGACCGAAGCGGAAGTGGTGAGGTGGCTGATACCGGTGGGGGAGAGCGTGAAAGTCGATCAGCCGGTCGTGGAAGTTGAAACCGACAAAGCGGTCGTGGAGATCCCGTCACCGCGCGGCGGAACGGTCTTGCATCATGGTGCCGAAGCCGGTCAGACCCTGGCCGTCGGCGAGATCCTCGTAGTCATTGGTGAGGCCGAAGAGACCTGGCCCGCCGAGTCCACGGCGCCCGCCATCCCGCCTCCGATCGTGGGAACGATCAGCGAAGCCGCCGAAGAGCTGGTGCCCCGCGTTCACAAAACCGAAGAGGCGTTGACCCGGGTCCAAGCACTCCCCCTGGTGCGCAAGCTGGCGGGAGACCTGGGGGTCGACCTCAACCAGGTGACCGGAACCGGACCCAACGGACGCATCACCAGAGAAGACGTGATGGCAGCGGCAGAAGCTGTCAGCGGAGGACCAGTCATCGAGCCGCCTCCGATGACGCTGCCGCCGCCTCCGGTTGCTGGCGAACGCCGACCGTTGTCGAGACTTCGCCGCACGATCGCAACCAATATGTCGCGCTCGTGGGCCGAGATTCCGCACGTGACCACCTTCGATGAGATCGTCGCCAGCCGGCTGCTCGCCGCCCGCAAGGCGCTGGAGGCTCGCCATCATGTCAAGCTGCCCTTGGAGGCACTGTTGATCAAAGCCACACTTCCGGCTCTGGTGGCGTTTCCTGAGTTCAACGCCACCCTCGACGGCGATGACCTGGTGGTGAAGGGGAGCTACGACATTGGAGTTGCGGTCGACACTCCAGACGGACTGCTGGTTGCCGTCGTTACTGGTGCCGATCAGCGGTCGTTGCTGGAGATTGGTTCCGAAGTACAACGGCTGGCGGAAGGCGCCAAGGAGCGGAAGCTCGGCGTATCCGAGCTGACCGGCCAGAGCTTCACAATCTCCAACATCGGGGCTCTGGGGGGAGGGCATGGAACGCCGATCGTGCCGTCCGGCACCACCGCCATCCTCTCGGTGGGCAGAGCCAATGACAAGCCCACCGTGGAAGATGGAAAGGTGGTCGTGGCGCCGCTGATGCCGCTATCCCTCTCCTATGACCACCGGGTGATCGATGGGGGCCTAGGACGACGCTTCATGACCATGGTTATGGAGAACCTGGCCGAACCGGCCCTTTTCCTGGCCTAAGACCCTACTCCAGAACGGTCTTGTGCAGGATCGGGTCGTGGCGGAGAAGATCCGACATTTGCCGGCGCAGCAGGGTGGGGGCGTTGCGCAGCCCGATGGCAACCGCAAAAGCCGGGTCGTTGTCCGTGCGGAACACCACCTCGTCGCCTTCGGCCATGAGGTGGAAACCGTCGTCGGCGGCCCTGATCCCGACAGCTTCCAGCGGCCAATCGCCGATCACGTCGGACGAGGCGGTTATCTGAAGGTGGCGCTCGTCCGTTAGGTCGATCAGAACCCGGAGCCCGGGTCCGACCTCGCCTGGCAAACGCAACGAGCCATTGAACTGCTGCATGGCGCTAAGAAGCTAGCTTCCTGGCGGTTTTCGGCAAGGAAGAAGCGGTGGGGCGCCAGACCCAATGGAGGTCAGCCCAGTGGGGTCAGGAGTGTCGTTCGACGAGTTCGTAGATCTCTGCCAGATCGAGTCCCGGATAGGGATCCGGAGCAAGCATTCCGATGATCCTGGCCTGGGCACGGGGTGAAGCCACGACCCGACCGTCCCAGCGCGCTGCCAACTCCCGCACTGGGCGGCGGCAACAGACGCCATCGGGGCAGTTTGACCGTCGGCGGTTGGTCGTCTCCCGCCCTCTCAGGTACTGAGCGTCGTTGAACCCCACCCCGAAGCTGACAGCGATAGCTGTGTTGGGATCGGGATCGACGTAGGTTGAGCAGAAGTAGGTCCCGGCCGTGGTGTCCGTGTATTGACAGTGAAGCGAGAACTTGTCAGTGGACCCGAAGGCCGCCCGGGCGGACCACTCCCGGCAAAGGCGTTGGGCTTCGACTCCGCCCTCCTCGTCGCGCGGGAACGGGACGCCGTCGTTCTCATAGGCCTTGAGGGCGATGCCTTCTTCGTCGCTGACAACGAGATGGGTCTGAATCCCCACATGAATAGTGGCCAGGTTGATCATGCGGTGAGCGGCGGTCTGGTAGGAGACGTAGAAGAGTTCTCGCAGGTCCTCGACCGATAGGTCACGGCGGCGGCGAGCCTCAGTGAGCAATGCCGTTGCCGGTTTCTCGGGAACCAGCACCGCTGACGCGAAGTAGGCAGCAAGCCGACGCTGTCGCAGGAACTCGTCGTAGTTGGCCGGTTCATCGTGTCCCAGGTAAAAGCGGGCAAGGGTTTGGAGGATGGCTTTGCGAGCCTGCCGGGTCCGGAGCTCGTTGCGCTGGGCGATGTAGATGACCTTGTTGGCTAGATCGGTTACTGACCGCAAGGAGGCGGGAATGTCTTCGATCGGCTTGATCTCGAAGCCAGCGGTCGCCGCCAGGTCGAGGATGTTGCGCGAAGACAGAGCACCAGTTCCCGCGTAGCCGGCGTGGGCGAGGGCCGACGTAGCGGCCACTTCGATGTCGGACATGTAGCCGTCGACCGCTCGCAGCTCCTTCGTCATCTCACCGTTGATCCGGCGAACTTCGCCGGCTGTGACGGGCCCGGGGCCGCTCTGGTCGGCAAGTCGGCGATACAGGGATACGAGGTGGGTCAAAATCTCGTCCGAGAGGCGGGCCGAGGAACGGAGGTAAGGCAGGTCGAGATCGGCGAACCGCGCCTGGTACCGCTCCAGTTCTATCTCCAGCTGAGCCCTGCGGTTGGGCGCCTCGGGGGCAAGAAGGTCGTCGATGGTGACCCCGAGGGCGTTGGCCAGGGCGGTGATCTGGCTCAGCCGGGGCTCCCGCTTTCCGTTTTCGACCAAGGAGAGAAATGGTGCTGGGCGGTCGACGAGTGACCCCAGTTGGTCCAGGGTCATACCCTTGCGTTTGCGGAAATGACGGACTCGATGTCCGAACGTGACGGGATCAAACGAGGTTGTATTAGCCATTTGCGAAACTTTGTACGAAGTTAGTGGTGAGAATAGCGCAAACCTGGGGTAGATCTAAGAGAATTGCAAAGATCATGAAGTCTGTCGCCGAACTCCGTGCGCCCACCTCGGGGGTTGCCTCAGGTGAGGCTCTCGACTTTGTGATCGACCTGCATTGTCAGTTTCGGGAGACGAGGGACTCTTTGCTCGAGGTGAGAAGGGCCCGCCAATTAGCGCTGCCTCCTCCCCTGAGCCCACTTCCCGAATTCTCGGTCGCTCCGGTCCCGGCCGACATCGCAGATCGTCGGGTGGAGATCACCGGCCCGGTCGATCGCAAGATGATGATCAATGCTCTGAACTCAGGAGCGAGGGTGTTTATGGCCGACTTCGAAGACGCCACCACCCCCACCTGGGAGAACCTGACGGATGGTCAGGCCAACCTGATCGAGGCTTACCGCAGAACCCTCCGTCTCGAAACGGCCGACAAGGTCTATCGGATCGGTGACGACCCGGCGCGTCTCTTTGTCAGGCCGCGGGGGTGGCATCTTCCCGAGAAACATCTCCTCGTGGAAGGCCAGCCCGTGTCGGCATCCCTGTTCGACTTCGGTTTGTACTTGTTCCACGGAGGCAGGACGGCCCTCGAGGAGGGCACCGCCCCGTATCTCTACTTACCGAAGCTGGAGAGTCATCTGGAGGCGCGTCTGTGGAATGACGTGTTCGTCTACGCCCAAGACAAGCTCGGCATCCCCGGCGGCACGATCAAAGCGACCGTGCTGATCGAAACGCTGCCGGCGGCGTTCGAGATGGATCAGATCCTGTTCGAGCTGCGAGAGCACTCGGCTGGTCTCAATGCCGGTCGCTGGGACTACATCTTCTCGACGATCAAAGTGATGCGGGACCGACCCGGGTTCCTGCTTCCGGATCGCAGCCAGATCACGATGACCGTTCCCTTCATGAAGGCGTATACAGAGCTCCTGGTCGCCACCTGTCATCGCCGCGGCGCCCACGCTATCGGGGGCATGGCCGCCTTCATACCGAACCGGCGCGACGCGGCGGTGACCGACGCCGCTCTCGTCAACGTCGAAGCCGACAAGACCCGGGAGGCAGGGCAGGGCTTTGACGGAACCTGGGTAGCCCATCCCGACCTGGTGCGTGTGGCCCAAGCCTGCTTCGACAAAGTTCTCGGCGCTCGCCCCCACCAGCGAGACCGGCTGCGGGAGGACGTGAAGGTCGGTGCTGACGAGCTTCTTGACTTCACCATCCCGGAGGGGCGAATCACCGAAGCCGGGGTGAGGACCAACCTCAGGGCCGGCATCTACTACCTCGCCTCGTGGCTGGAGGGAACCGGGGCCGCCGCCATCGACAACCTCATGGAGGACGTCGCTACCGCCGAGATCTCACGGTG
>JAICND010000381.1 GCA_025929005.1 Acidimicrobiia bacterium | reverse complement strand
TACATCCGCTCCAAGAGATAGACCAGGGGCTTCGGTCACATCCACCTGTTTGACATTGGTTAACGTTATCGTTAATATTTGTCGTTCATGGCAAGGAGATGTCGATGACGCAACGGATCTTTCCAATGCTCGCCTACCAGGACGCCCCCTCCGCAATCGATTTCCTGTGCAACGCCTTCGGCTTCGTTGAGCAATGGCGGATGGAAGGCGAGGGCGGCACGATCGGGCACGCCGAGTTGGACCTCGAGGGGGAGGTCGTGATGCTGGCCAGTGTCTGGCGTGACGGTGGAATGGCTACACCCAATGAGCTGGGCGGCGTGGCCTGTCAATTGCGGTGCATTGTGAAAGACGTCGACGCCCACTGGCGACAAGCCCGGGAAGCAGGGGCCATTCTGCTCGGCGAGCCAACCGACCAGGACTATGGCGAACGGGTCTACCGGGCAATCGACCCTGAGGGACATCGGTGGATCTTCGCCTCCCCCATCGAATCATGACCGGAGCACTCGATGAGACTCTGACCGCCCTCGCCGACCCGACCAGACGAATGGTCGTGGACCTCCTCGCCAGAGGACCTCAATCGGCCGGGGCCTTGGCGACAGCGGTGGGATCGAGCCCTCCCGCCATGAGCCGACACCTACGAGTCCTGCGCCGTCTTGGCTTGGTAGTGGGGAGGCATGACGAAGACGACGCCCGTCTCCGGATCTACTCCCTTCGCCCGGACCGGCTCCACGAAGTCAGGGGATGGTTGGAGGACTTGGAAGACTTCTGGTCCCACCAGTTAGAAGGTTTCAAGAAGCATCTGGAGGAACGATGACGACCGACCAAGTCACGGTGACCACCCTGGTCCGGACCAGTCCCGACGAGGCCTTCACGGTATTCACCGAGCACATCGATGACTGGTGGAGAAGAGGTTCCCAACACCGTCGGGAAGCGTCGATCATCCGCTTCGATCACGGCAAGCTGGTGGAAGTGTCAGAGTCGGGGGCGGTCGAGCTGGGCAGGGTCCAAATTTGGGAACCGGGAGAGCGGCTGGTGATCGAGTGGCGAGGACCGCAATGGGCATCCCAAGATCAGACGCAGGTTGAGATCCGCTTCGAGCCAGACCAGAGCGGGGGCACCAGAGTCACCTTGGAGCATCGCGGGTGGACAGGTCTCCGCCCCGGCGATGCCGCCTCAAGCGTTATCGGACTCTGGTGGGGTGACCTGTTTGCTGCCTACGCGTATCGCGCCGCCCGCGCTGTCAAGGAGTAGCTGGTCGGCCTCATCCGGTTGGTTGTTCTACCTCCACCCTTTGGAGTTGTAGCCAATCGGCCAGGGCAGCCAATTCGGCATCGATGGCTTTGTTCATGGTGGGCGTCGCCCGAACGTCATAGTGCATCGCATGAACCTGGAGGATCGACGCCTTTCGGTCGGCGGTGGCGTCGACCTTGCCGACCAGTCGGTCACCGTGCAGCACGGGGAGAGCGAAGTAGCCCCAGCGCCGCTGTGCCTTTGGTTTGTACATCTCGAGGATGTAGTCGAAGTCGAAGAGCTCAATCGCCCGAGGTCGGTTGTGGATCAGCCGGTCGAACGGTGAAAGTATGGCGGTCCGTTCCTCGAAATCGTCGCCTGTAACTGCTGGGTCGAGGCGCCACTCGCCTGCTGTGTCTTCGACCTCGACTGGTTCGCCGGCTTCTCCGACGATCTTGGGCCGTGCGATCCCGAGCGACTGCAGCCTCCGCTCGGCGACGATTTGGTGCGCATCAACCGCTGGTAAGGCCGTCAGGTCGGCCGGATAGACCCGCTCGGCGAGATCCCACAGACGTTGCTTGCCTCGTCGTCCAGCAATAGCGACTTCACCGCGGGCGACGAGGATCTGGAGCATCTGGGTGACGTTGCGATCGTTGGTCCAGCCGGACGACGCCCATGGGACTGCGCTCGTGTCAGGGATGTCACGCGACATGAGCGGTCCCGAGGCTCCCAACTGGTCGAGGATATTCCGACGGAATCCATCGTTGGCTTTGACCCATGCACGGTTGCTGCCGGGGCGGTTGGGCCAGGATTCCATGTCAGCAAGAAATAGGCGCAGGTCTGACATCGGTCGCAGCATGGCAATGCCCGGCTCGGTGGGAGATGGTTGCGCCAGGTGCTCGAAGAGAGTCCGGTCGATTTCGGTCGCTCGTTTCAACTGGGCGGGGGCGTAAGCGCCACCGAGTCGGGACCAGGCGATCAGATCGGCGCTCGGCGCGATGACCGCCGTCGGATCGAGTTGGAGAAACATGAGCCGCTCAACGGTTTTGATCAGGTCCGCCGGACGTTTGGCATCCAATAGCTGCGCCTTGATCGCGATCCGACGAGCTTGTTCACGAGTAAGACGTCGTAGCTCCATCAGAAGGACCTCTGTCGGGCAAGGAGGCGAGCACCCTAGCTTTCGGGACCTGGCACCGATGTGCCCCACATCGTCGCTCAAATTTTCAGCCAGTTGACCGCACCGATAGAGCCGACAGCGGAACCCGAGCTTCGGGTCACGTCGCGCTTGTCTTCCGCTATTACGTTTGGTCTATGCGTTTCGGGATCAACGTCCCCAACTTCGGGGAATACGCCAGCCCCCGCTCGCTGGTGCAGTTAGCGATCGAGACCG
>JAICND010000007.1 GCA_025929005.1 Acidimicrobiia bacterium | reverse complement strand
TCGGAGAAGCGGCTTATTGCGACCGGGTCGGAGTTCTGGCCGAGGGGCGCCTGGTGGCTATCGATACCCCTGACGGTCTTAGGCGCCAGGCTTTCGGGGGTGACGTCGTCGACGTATCGATGGCGAGTCCGATTTCGGCCGTTGACCTGGAGGAGATGATCCGGACGGTCGGGGCGTCACGGAGCCAGCGCCTTGACCTCACGAGTGTCCGGCTAACCGTTGAGAACGCAGGGGATGCTGCTCCCCTCTTGTCGAGCTGGGCTCTCGAGAAGGGGATCGAGGTGGAAACCGTCGATGAATATCGCCCGGCGTTCGATGATGTTTTCGTGGAGCTGGTCAACCAGCTCGCCCCAGCGGGCGAGGACGAAGAACGATGATCAGGTCATTGGCTTTCTTCCGTAAAGATCTGTTCGAAGTCCTCCGCCAGCCCCGGCTCCTGCTCACTTTGATTCTCGGCCCATTCCTGATCCTGCTGGCCTTCGGGATCGGCTTCGTTCCTGAACCTCCTGCCTGGCGGACGGTGCTGGTGGTGCCGCCGGGGAGCGAGCTGGAGACCGCGACGGAAGACCTGGCTGAGTTGCTGAGTGAACGGGTGGAGCTGGTTGGAACCACGCCGGATGAGGAATCGGCGAAGGCGATGCTCGCCTCGGAAGAGGCGGACATCGCTGTGGTGGTCCCGGCCAACGCTCTCGAAGTTATCCGTGGTAATCAGCGCGCAGAGATCGCCATCCATCACGGCCAGATAGACCCCTTCGAGCGGTCGTTCGTGGAGGTCTTCGCGGCTTCGGCGATTGACGAGATCAACCGGGTTGTGCTCCAACGTCTGGTGGAGGCCGGACAGGAGACCACCGAAGCCTTACCCGAAGTGGGCGGCAGCGTCGGGGAGGGGCTGGATGCTCTTCGCGACTTATCCCCTGAGGTGTTGGTCAGCCCGTTTGCCGCAGTCACTTCCAACTTTCAGGGGGTGGATGTTCCCTTTTCCCACTACTACGTGCCCGGGGTGGTCGCGGTCCTTCTACAACATCTGGCGTTAACGTTCGCGGCCCTCTCCCTGGTAAGGGAGCGAAATCTTGGCACAGTCGAGCTGTTCAGGGTTTCACCACTTTCGGGAACTGAGACCCTGGTGGGCAAATACCTTGCTTACACCACCATCGGGATGTTGGTGTGCGCCGCCCTTACGTTCGCAGCCGTTGTTGGTTTTGGGTTTGAGGTGGCGGGCTCGTGGCTTTGGTACGCGATCATCGTGTTCCTGATACTCGTGGCGGCCCTTGGAGCAGGATTCGTCGTTTCGGCCGTGGCGCGGACGGAGAGTGAAGCCGTTCAATACGCCATGATCATGCTCTTGGTGGCCATTTTCTTCAGCGGATTCTTTATCTCACTGGAACGTCTGATTCCGCCGATCCGGGCGGTGTCATATCTGATTCCGGCCACCTATGGAATCGCCGGCCTCCAGGATGTGGCCTTTCGGGGACAACCTCCTCGACTCGAGATCCTCTTCGGAGAGGCAGTCCTGGCTGCGGCCCTGCTGCTGGCGGCCCTGGGACTTATCCGCACCCGGGTCATGGCCGCAGTGGGTAATGGCGACCGGGTCCGGAAGCGGGTGTTTAGTCAGGTTGGGGTCACGGGTAGGGAGACGATCGACCTATCTGGCGACCTATCTGGGAGGAATGAATAGATGTCTTACCAACGACCAGAAGACCGTGTTGAGGATCGTGACCGCGTGGTTGTGAGCCAGTCCGGTGGAAACACTGGGATGGCAGTGTTGGCGGGCGTATTGATTGTGCTTGCCATCATCTTCCTCGTCTGGCTATTAGGCAACAACGACGCCACCACCACAACTACCAGCGGCTCGCCGACTGAGACCACCGCCCCGGTCGAGACGACGCTTCCGGCGGAAACGACTCTGCCGGCGGAAACGACTCTGACCACGGCGGCTCCCTGACCCTCAGCGCACTGAGGCTCGGAACCTCGCCGAACCAAGGAGAAACACATGGCTAAACGAGTACTCATCTTGTTCGCCGCGGTCGCTCTGGCGGCATGCATGAGCGGCGGAACCACCACAACCACCACCGACAGCGACAACGCTGGCGGCACCACCCAGACCACCGGATCCACCACCGGCGAGGCTTCGGCCCTGGCGGCCCTTCAGGCCGACATGGCCGAATTCTCCTCGGAAATAGAAGCCGCGGCCTCGGTGGAATTGCGTGAGGCCTGGAACAACCTGCAGGCCGAGTTGGGCTCCCTGGCCTCGGCAGCCCAGCAGGGCGAAATCTCGACAGAGGATGTCGAACAGGCGCGTCTGGCGATGGACGAGATCTCTGCGGCACTCTTGAACGACCAGGTTCAGCTGTCAGCTGAGTTTGAGGAGTTCTGGGCCGATTTCACCAGCCAGTTCAATCTGGTGGTGTCGTCCTAACACGCTTCGGATCAGGGGATGATCTGGGGGCATGATCCGAAAAAACGAGCGGGGGACCTCTTAGGAGGCCCCCCGACTCGCATTTGACTTGGCCGCGTTGACTTGGCCGCGTTTGAACCCAACCTTTCTCGGGTAGCTGAACAGGGTTCCAAAAGGAGGGATGCAAATGACAGAGGTTGTTGGACTATTCGACAGCCGTCACGAGGCTGAGAGGGCAATAGATGATCTATATGCCCTCGGGTACAGCGATCGGGAAATAGGCTTCATCAATCGTCAAGAAGACGATTACGAGACCGAGGACCTAGGCAAATCCGGCAGCGCCGGAGACGAAGCGGCCAAAGGTGCCGCTGGGGGCGCCATCGGTGGAGCGGCAGTAGGCGCGGGCGCCGGGCTGCTCGCCTCCGCCGGGATGCTCTTGGTACCCGGGATCGGGCCGTTCCTTGCTGCCGGCACGCTGGCCGGGACACTGGCGGCCTCGGCGGCCGGAGCGGCCGGTGGCGCCGTTGTGGGCGGTGTCGCCGGAGCCGTCTTCGGACCGAGCACGAACGACGAATACAGCGCCTACTACCGCGAGGGAGTTGATCGTGGCAACGCCCTTGTAACGGTTGCGGCGGTCAAAGGTAGAGAGTCCGAAGCCGCCGAGGCTCTCCGCGCAGCCGGGGCCAAGAAGGTGGACCAATACGGTGAGGGCGGCTGGATGTAGTCAGCCCGAAGCGTCGTGCGAACGCATGAAGATGGGAGGTCCACCCAGGGCCTCCCATCTTGATCATGACCCGTCTCGTCTCCCAAGTCGCGAGGTTTAGAGAACTCAGAAGCGGGGAACGTTCCAGCCTGAACGAAGGAGGAGAAGCTTGGGAATCATCGTTTGGCTAATCATTGGACTGTTGGCTGGGTGGATCGCACGGGCGGTCGTTCCAGGATCTGACTCAATGGGCATTGGAGGCACCCTGGTGCTAGGGCTCATTGGGTCGCTGGTAGGAGGGTTCCTCGGCAACCTCTTGGTCGAGGGCCAGCTCGATGTTCAGCCGGCCGGCATCATCGGGTCGATCATCGGTGCCGTGGTCGCCTTGCTCATCTATCGGAGCATGGGCGCTCGCAGCCGGGTCTAGGTAGGACCGCGGCCGACCTCTACCAAAGGAGAAGCCACATGACTGACAGAGACGTCATCGTTACCAACCAAGGCAGCAGCGCCGGAGCCCTTGTTGCGGGCATCGTGGCGGTCCTGCTGATCGCCTTGGCTGTTTGGTACTTCGGGTTTAATTCCCAGAGTCAGGACGGCGAGGCAAATATCGAGGTGCCGGTTCCCACCACCGCAGCGCCATAAGAGCTCTACAACAACCTGTGGGAATTAGTGGTCCGTCGGGTATCCGGCGGACCACTATCTATTTGGAGTACGAACTCGGTTGCGCCGAGGAGGGGACGTGGAGGGCAACCATGGCGACATCGTCCACAACACTCGCCGGGTGAGCGCGTAACAGGCTCATCATGTGATCGAGCGTGCTTTCGGCCGTCTCAAACCGGTGCTCGCGGAGCGCCTTGATGACACTCTCGCTCGGAACCTCGTTTCCAAGGTTGAAGCCGTCGGTGTACACGACGACGGTGTCGCCTGGTGACAACCAACTTTGTTCCTCGAGGGGCTCGATCGAAGGCAGCACGCCGGCAGGCGGACAGGGCCGCCCGACGAAGGCGAGTTCTCCGTCCGCCCGAAGAAAAGCCGGTGGGGGGTGACCGGCGAGGGCGACCCGCACTCGAAAGCGAGTGCCGACTTCCTCGACCAATAGATAGGCGAGCGTGCACATGCGCTCGGGGTCTTCACGTCGAAGCGCATCGTTGAGGCTGGTAAATACGACCGCTGGTTCGTGATTTAGCAGCACGGTCGACAGCAATGTGTGACGGGCCAAGCCGACGGCAGCTGCCGCACTTATCCCTTTGCCAGCGATGTCGCCGACGAAGACGGCACACAGGGTCGGTGACAGAGCAACCACGTCATAGAAATCGCCGCCGACGTGGCCGGCCTGCCCTTCTAGCGGTCGATACCTGGTCGCTAGGTCAAGGTGGGGCAGGTCGGGGAGAACCTTCGGAATCAGGCCACTTTGCAGGGTTTCAGCGATCTCATGCTGCTGCTGGTAGAGCTTGGCGTTCTCCAGCGTGGTGGCGGCCCGATCGGCCACGGTCATGAGAAGTTCGACGTCGCTGGTGTCGAACTCGACGTCGGGAAGACTGCGCGCCACCGTCAGGGTCCCAATGACACGATGACGGATGCGCAACGGCACGCACACCACCGAGTGCATCTTCAATCGTCTCAACAGTTCGGCGAATTCGGTCCCCTCTCGAACCCCGGCTTCAGCCAGCATCGCCGGGGGAATGTTGGCAATCAGTTCGGCTTGTCCGGTCGCAACGACCCGCGCCTGCAAGCGGTCCGAGTCGAGCGGAAGGAGCTGGTGGCCCGTCACCTCCACAAATGTCTCAGCTTCGTCTCCTTCTGGATATACGGCGGCCACCAGGGCAAGGTTGGCTCCATCGACGAGATGCACCGCGCACCATCCACCAACTTGAGGCACGATCACTTCGGCGAGAGCTTTCAAACTCTCTCCAACGTCCAGGGACGATCCGAGCGCCTCGAAGGCATTGACGAGAATCCTTCTCCCTTCCTCCCTTCTCACCTGTTCCGTGATGTCAAGGGAGAAGTTGATGGCCATGACAACCTCGCCGGCGTCGTTCTTGATGGGGCTGGCATGGACCCTTGACCACCGTGCCTGCCTGCTGCCCATCCGTCGGTATCCCACGAGCTCCTCGACGAAAGGCTCGCCGGCGAGCACACGACTTCCGGGCAGGCGATCAAACGGAAAGGGTTGACCGGACCGATCGATCATCTCGAACTTGGCGACGGCCTCCGTGATGGAAGCTGACGTCATCTCCTCGCCCGACCCGAATCCGACCAGAGCGGCAGCTTCGTCGTTCGCATAGATCAGCTGGTCTGATCGATCCTGAACGGTCACGGCTTCGCTTGCATGCCGAAAGAGAACATCGAGTACCCGGCGGCCATCCGAAGTCGCCAGCTCAATGAATCGATCGCCCGGCAATCGGTCCCCCTTTGTGGCTGTTCGGTCTTCTTGCTAAGGGTGTGCTCCTCAAGCCTATCGGTTGCTTTCTCCGCCCGCATCGTGAGAGGCAGGGGCGCTTCAGTTGTCAGGGTTTAGCCCCGTCAGGTCATGGGTAGAAACCCCCCTTGACCTACCAGGAGGTGACCAAGTGGTCTACCGAACCCCTAATGATCGGCTAGAAACCCACGAGGACGAGACGCTCGTCGTAAGCGACCCTGGCGGCAATATGGGAACTGCGGTGTTGGCCGGCGTGCTGATCGTTGTGGCGATGGTGCTGATTGTTTGGCTTCTGGGCGGCACCGACGTCGACCTCTCGGGTACGACCTTCTCACCGGTGGAAACAACTCTCCCGGTCGAGACCGGCGGCGCCAACCCCAGCGCTCCCGGATGAACACCCGGCTTTTGATGGTCTTAACCCCTGGGTGCCTGAGCGAACGCTGCCATCTCAGCTGAACCTGCCTTCATACAATCGGCCACGACAGTTGTCGTGGGAGATTGGCCTAGAGGATGAGCTTCGGCGAACTCGGAGATTCGATGCCTTCCGATCTGGATACCACGGCTCTTGACGCGGGGATGGAGGAACGATCAACCTTCGACCCCTATCCTCAGTCGGTCCCTCAAGCTCGTGCCTTCGTGCTCTCCCTCGAGTGGACTCCTGATGATGAAGAGACACGTTCTCGTCTCGCCACCCTCACATCCGAAATCGTGACCAATGCGGTTCTTCATGCACGGACCTCTTTCTCGGTGACTGTGACAAAGTCAGCCACTCGAATACGGGTCGCAGTCATGGACCGCAACCTTCAGCCTGTCACGCCGAAGACCTATGGTCCAACCTCGCCCACCGGTCGAGGTCTTCACATCGTCGAGGCGCTAGCCGACCGGTGGGGAATCGACAAGTCCGCGGATGGCAAGACCGTCTGGTTCGAAATCGACTTGGAGACGCAGGACAGGTGAACAGCGATGGATTGATCGACATTCGACTTCTTGGCATGCCGGTCGACTTGTGGCGTCGAGCAAGTGCCCACCAGGAGGCACTCCAGAGAGAATTCGAGATCATTCGCACCACCACCGCGGGTGAGTCCGTACCACATCGCCTTCTTGAGCTGATAGATGGCTTCAGGACCCAGTTCGGTGATGCCAGCGATGCCACTTGGGACGAGATGCGGCTGGCGGCAGAAGCTGGGGCGACTGCCAGAGATCTCACCTTCCGGCTGCCGGAGGCAGCCGCGGGAGCGGCGCGCGAACTCAACGTGATGATGGCTGAGGTCGACGCCTATTGCCAGGGGGGTAGTCACTTGCTGACCCTGGCAACTCCTCCAGACCAGGTCGCACTTCGGGAGTGGATTCTCGGCGAATTGATCAACCAGATCGAAGGGCAAGCACCCGTGCGCTGGGACGATTTCATACGTGAGCGCAGAAGAGAGGAAGCCGACAGGATTGTGTTCGACGGCTCTCTTGACCTGGCCACGGCCGGTGGATTGAGGGATGAGATTCAGGAACGGCGGAGTCGTGGCGTTCGGAGACTCGTGGTTGATCTCAGCCGGGTCGGCTTTGTCGATTCGATCGGTATCAGCCTCCTGGTGACCACTCACAATCGCCTCGAAGAGGAAGGAGCCACTATGCGACTGATCGCCCCCCGTCGCGTACAGGAACTGCTCCGACTAACCGGACTGACGGAGATTCTCAATCCCGAGGACCCACCGCAAACGGCCACAGGCTGATACGGACCGACTTCGTTTGCGATCTGCCGCGTTCGGGTACAGAGCGCCTTTGCACGGCTCGCCACAAGGAGGCACCAGATGCGTACTGCCGTAAGAGACATGATGACCCCAGATCCATATGCAGTCGGTACCGGAGCCACCATTCAGGAGGCTGCCCAGCTCATGCGGGACGCCGACATCGGTGACGTTCTCGTTGTCCGCGAGGACGGCACCCTCTGTGGCATAGTCACCGACCGGGACCTGGTTGTGCGAGCAGTGGCTGAAGGAAGCGATCCAACCGGGACACAGGTCGAAGACGTGTGCAATCACCAGGTCGTTTCGATTTCATCGAAAGAACCCGTTGACGAGGCCTTGTCGTTGATGCGTCAGCACAACATCCGACGCTTGCCAGTGGTGGACAACGAGGACCTCATCGGGATCGTGACCCTGGGTGACCTGTCTGCGGACCACGATGTGTCGCCCGTTGTCGCCGATATCAGTCAGGCACCCCCCAACAACTAGCCCATCGGCGCGTTCCGAGCTAGCCCTTGACGATTGAGCCCCGTAGGCGCGGGTACCGAAGAGGGGTGTGCTGGTGACAGGTCGATCGAAGGTTGTAGCGGTTGAGAATGGTTTGGCACCCTCGCGAGGCACAAATCCTTCGTGCGTCAGCTGCTTTGGGTCGACGGGAAGGCTTGGGAACTCTCGAGGCCCGAAGTGAGTCGACTTCGAACGGTTGCATGGCATTTGCGGTACCCCGCGCTGGAGTTTGTCAAACGTGTCGCCAAGGAGTCATTGGGGATCGGGGGCGGTTTAACCCACACGATCGGGCGGGTAGATAGCTTCGAGTGGAGAATCCCGAAACGGCATCCGATCTGGAGAATTGCCTGGTCTCTATTTTCGAGGACGGGGAGTCGGACCGCGCTGAAGAAGCTCTGAAACGTCGGGGCCTTGGTGTGCTCAAATTGCCGGGTTCGGAGGTCGTCGAGCCGCTCGTAGGGCTCCACCAGATGGCCGCTGAATCGGACGGAGGGTTGCGGATTCTCGACGACATCTACCAGGAACTGCGAGACGGACATCTAGGTCTGATTGTCGAGGTGACTCCAGAGCAATCGGGCGAGATCTCCGAACTGCTCTACGAGATCGGGGCCAGGTCCATATGGGAGTTCGATGACTGGGCCTTCGTCAAGAAAGGCCCGGGAACCACTCGGCAGACCCTTTGACACAAGCGTCACTCAACAAGCTCGCGTAGCCTCTCCAGGGCCTTGGCCAACAATCGGGACACATGCATCTGCGAGATGCCCATCTCCCTAGCGATTTCGGTCTGGGTCCGATCCTCATAGAACCTCATGTAGAGGAGACGGCGCTCCCGGTCCGGGAGCGAGCGCATCCCCTCGGCCAATCCCTGCCACTCGTCAGAATTGATCGCCCAGTCGGCGTCATTGTGAATCGTCTCGGCCAGCGTCGCTCCGGTCTCGCTGGGTGTGTAAATCGATTCCCACCGATAGGCAGAGTTAGCAGCTATTGCCTCGACCACATCCTCAACCGTCAGACCGAGGTCGGTGGCTATGTCTGCGGGTAAAGGCGGTCGCCCCAGGGTCTGGGTTAGCGCCTCTGCTGACTTCCCAACCAGGAGGGACCTCTCTTGCAGGCCACGGGGCACCCGCACTGACCAGGCCCTGTCGCGTAGATGACGCTTCAACTCACCTTCGATGGTCACCGTGGCGTAAGGCTCGAATACTCCCTTGTCCGGGTCGAATCGTGTGATGGCGTTGAGCAGACCGAGAAGAGCGACCTGGTCCAAGTCGGCATCAGCAACCCCCTTGCCTCTGAACCGACGGGCCAAAGCCGAGGCCAGATTCCGAAAGCGGTTGATCGCTTCATCGCGGAACGCTGGATCATCGATAGATCGCGCAAGGACTTCGTGGTCACCGAAGTCGGATAGCGCTGCCCCGGTGCCAGCAGTTCGGACCTCGAACCACACTTCCGCAGCGCCTTCACTCCACTCGATTCCCCAACGCCGCGACAGACGGTCGAGAAGACTGAACCCGAATCCGGCAGGCTGCCCTTCAAACGGGGCCGCGGCGGGATGGCGCACCCCCACCCGCACGCGGGCCGGATCGACATCGATCACCAGAGCCAGAGACTCGCCCTCGTCAAGCCCCCCGTGTATCACCGCGTTAGCGATGATCTCGCTCACCATTAGCTGGGCTTCCGCCAGTCGCACCGGATCGAGAGGAGCCTCGGCGGCGAGCCGGCGCCGGGCTGCGGCAGCCGCCTGGGCCCGGGCGGGTAGCTCGAGCTCGCTCATCGCAGTGCTGTCCTAATTGCCCAGACGTCAAATACCATTTGCAGGCCGTCAGCGGTCAGCTGGTTAACGAGGTGCACTATCTCGGTCGGCACCGGTGGCAGGCTGGCGGGGCCGGAGATCGTTATTAGGAGGTTTTCGTCTTCAGTGGACAGCGCCACGTCAACGAGACCTTGGTTGCTGACGACCAGAACGGTCAGCAGTTCTGACACGGCCAGACGAAGGTCGTTGATGGATTCCTCGGGTTGGTCGAGAGCACGCAGGGACGAGCCGATAAAGGCGCGGGCGATCGCCAGGTGAGACGGTTCGGCCCCCACCCGCAGATGAAGTGGCCGGAGATGAAGTGGGACCGACCTCAAGCGGTGGCCGCGTCGACGGATGGATAGAGGTTCAGGGCAGACTCGATGCCCGTCACATCGAACAGGCGCATGACTGGTCCGCCGGTGACGACGAGCGCCAGCCTGCCTCCGCTCTCATTCAGCTTTGTGTGAGTCGAAAGGAGGCTTCGGAGTCCCGTCGAGTCGAGAAAGGTGACCCCCATCAGATCAATTACAAGGAGGTCGACGCCGCTTGCGAGGCTTTCGTCGATCTCGGCCTCGAGCAGGCCAACCGAGGCCAAATCGATCTCCCCGGTGGCGGTTAGCGTCACGTGACCGGGGGCTGCTGAGCGCTGAATTGCGAGTT
The DNA here is from genome assembly GCA_025929005.1 of Acidimicrobiia bacterium. GTDB lineage: Bacteria > Actinomycetota > Acidimicrobiia > Spongiisociales > ZC4RG35 > JAICND01. The sequence goes on along the minus strand of JAICND010000007.1, from coordinate 3,848 downwards.
GGTTGCCGACATCCATGTCCGCCTTATTATGGGCCCCGGATGCCGGGTTCTGTTGAGGTACGTCTACCTGCTCAATCTGAGTGGGGTCCAGTTGCACGAAATGTGGTCCTTTCGTTTGCAAGCGCATGCGGATTGGGGGCATCCCAGCTCGACGAATTAGGGCTTGTCTGCGGTCAGATTTGGGAAGAGGTCGCATACTCGCCCGGAGTGATCGAGACGTCGGTGACAACCGCTTTGACTGACGGATCGATCCACCTGGTTGTAGAGGGCAGGGCCAGCGAGGAGGCTCTTCCGAGCTCAGGGACCGACTGGTCTTCGAATCTGACCAAAATTGTGGTCGGCCATTTCACGAGCACGCTCACTCTCCATCGATCCAGGGACACGATCCGCATCGAGGCCGACTTTCCGGCCGCTTGATACCTGGGCTAGCCCCGTTGTTACCCATCGATCACTCTGATCAAACGTCGAGCGACGAGACAGCCGAGTTCAACGACCGCCTGGAAGCACTGCTTCACCAGTATCCGATTCTCACCGACCTGTCACCGGCTACAGCCAGGCGGCTTCGCCTGGAGGGCAAGTCGGCATTCGGGCCGATTGTTCACTCCGACCTCGCGGTCGATATCTCGATTCCCGGGGCGATCGGGCCGATGAAGGCGCGCGTCTTTGCTGTGAGTTCCCCGGAGGCCATCTACTTGCACATTCATGGTGGCGGCTGGGTGCTCGGAGCGGTCGATCAACAGGATCCCCGCCTGGAAGCCCTCAGCCAGACGTCTCAGGTGACGGTCCTCAGCATCGACTACCGGCTGGCCCCCGAGAGTCGATACCCGGCCGGACTCGACGACTGCGAGGCAGCGGCGCTCTGGCTGCTCGAGCATGGTAAAAGTGAGTTCGGATCGGACCGGATTCTGATCGGGGGGGAGTCGGCGGGAGCCAACCTCTCGGTAGCGACACTTCTTCGTATGAGGGATCGTCACGCCTTCAGAGGCTGGCTTGGCGCCAATCTGGTCTATGGCCTCTATGACGCCCGGCTGACCAACTCTGCCCGGACTTGGGGTTCACGCCTGCTGGTGTTGAACACCCCCATCATCGAATGGTTTCTCCGGCACTACACCGGCGGATCCGCCCAGGAGGACCCGTTCGTGTCCCCACTCTTGGCCGACCTCGAGGGGATGCCTCCGGCCCTCTTCACGATAGGCACCGAAGACCCTCTCATCGACGACACCTTGGAGATGCATGAGCGCTGGCTGGCAGCAGGCAACACAGCGGAACTTGCCATTTATCCGGGCGGTGCCCATGGATTTGATGCATTTCCGCTCGAGATCGGCCGCCAGGCCCTCGCTCGGATGTACCGATTCATCGAGGATTGCCTGGGAAGGAGCCCAAGCTAACCTCGCTTGACCGCGTGCAGACTGTGATCGACGTCCCTGTTCGACCGCTGGGGGAACGCACAGTTCCTCCTGCGTTGCGTTGGATCATCGTGCCCCTGGCGCTTACTGCCGCCCTGTGGATGGGGACGTCACCCGCACGCGCTGCCGAGGCAGAAAGTGTGGGACTGGTGGATCCGACCACCGGACTCTGGTATCTGCGGAGCGCCGACGGTTCTACCACTTCTTTCTTCTACGGCAATCCGGGCGATTCCCCGTTTGTGGGTGACTGGGACTGCGATGGGGTCGAAACACCGGGTCTGTACCGGCGGTCGAACGGCTCTGTGTACTTGCGTAACTCGAATACGCAGGGAATCGCCGACATCTCTTTCTTCTTCGGGAATCCCGGCGATATCCCCGTGGCGGGTGACTTTGATGGCGACGGCTGCGACACGGTGTCTATATATCGGCCCTCCGAGCAGCGGTTTTACATAATCAATAGCATTGGCGCAGACGGAGGCGGGCTCGGTGTGGCCGACTTTTCGTTTAGCTTCGGCAACCCCGGTGATGTTCCGTTCGTGGGTGACTTCGATGGCGATGGAGGCGACACTGTCGGGCTCCATCGTCGTAGCAATGGCACGCTCTACTTCAACAACCAGTTAGTCGAGGGTGCGGCTGCCAGCCAGATGGCATACGGAATCGCCAATGACGTGATGTTCATGGGTGACTGGAACGGTGACGAAGTCGACACGGTCGGCATCTTCCGACCGGTCGAAGGCCGCTTTTATTTGCGAGATTCCAACACCAGCGGTGTCGCCGACGTGACGTTTGCATATGGGGCCAAGCGTATGTTGCCTTTGAGTGGTGCCTTTGGTCCGCTCCCGGGGGGAGGCACGGCTCCCAAACGCGACTACTTCTTCGTCTCCAGCTTCACAACCCGTCATGCTTGCTGTCAGAACCGGGTGCACAACATCCAGCTGATGGCCCGGGTGGTGGACGGTACCGTGATTCCCCCGGGTGGGACTTTCTCGGTGAATGCCATCACCGGTGCTCGTACCGAGGCTAAGGGGTACAAGTTGGCTCCGGCCATCATCGGTGGCGAATACGTCGACGTGTACGGCGGCGGCGTCAGCCAATTCGGGACCACCGTCTACAACGCCTTCCTGTTTGGGGGATACGACGAGATCGAACACAAGCCCCACAGCGTCTATATAAGCCGTTATCCGGCGTGTCATGAGGCCACTCTGGGGACGCCGAAACCGGACGTGATTTTCGTCAACGACACCGACAGTTTGCTCACGGTCGAGACCTCGTACACGGCCACCAGTATCACCGTGGCTATATACGGCAACAACGAAGGTCGTCGGGTGCGGGTCACCACCAACCGTACGATCGACCCGACTGTCGGCGGTTCGGTGTCGTGCACCAGGACCATCACATTCGCCGACGGCTCGACCGAGTCCGAAACCTGGTTCTGGACCTATAAGCCGAGCTAATTCGCACGATTCGCCGGCCCGCCAGCCTCCATGAAGGCCCAGGTACCATCAGTAATTGATGCCAACGGTCGCAGAAACGCTGCTTGCTTTCTCCCGGCGCGTTGACCGAGACAAGGCTGCTTCATGGGACCGCCACGGCCTCCAAATTGGTGATCCGGATGCTCCCGCCGAGCGGGTCGGGGTCTGCCATGAAGTCACCGAAGAAGTAGTCGGCGCCGCGATTGCGGCCGGCGTAGATCTCCTCATTACCTACCACCCGCTCATTTTCCGGCCACTCGAACGCGTCGTATCCGGTCGAGGACCGGAAGGAAGGGTCTTTCGTCTGCTGGAGGCGAGCGTCGCTGTGGCGACGTTCCATACAGCCTGGGACGTCGCCCGGGGTGGGGCGGCCGACGCCCTCGCTGCTGCGGTGGGATTGCGAAATCCGATCAGTTTTGGTCCTCTTGAGGCCGTTCCGCGCATCAAGGTCGTCACCTTTGTGCCTCCCGACCAGGTGGACGAAGTTGCGGCGGCACTGAGTGCAGCCGGAGCCGGACAAATCGGTAACTACGACGGGTGCGGGTTCCGTAGCGAAGGGTTAGGCACGTTTCTCCCCGGTCCCGGTGCCGAGCCCGTAGTGGGAGCGGCCGGCTCTCTCAATCATGAAAAGGAGATCAGGCTGGAGATGATCGCTGACAAGTCCCTCGAACCGGCCTTGGTGGCTGCCATTGCAGCCTCTCACCCGTATGAAGAGCCGGCCTTCGACATCTATGACGTCCGAGCCAACGTGGGGATGGTGGGCCGGGTCGGCGACCTGGATGCTCCGATGTCGGCAGGCGAACTCGCCGGGATAGTAGGGCGTGCTCTTACATCAACACCCCGGGTCGCCTTTGCCCAGGATGGCCCGTTGTCCCGGGTCGCAGTGGTGCCTGGATCTGGCGGCTTTCTGATCCCAGCAGCTGCACAAAGCGGAGCCGAAGCCCTGATCACCGGCGACGTGAGCCATCAC
>JAICND010000194.1 GCA_025929005.1 Acidimicrobiia bacterium | reverse complement strand
GTTGGAGGGCCGCACTCAGAAACGTCTCCTCGCCCGGCGTCAGCCGTACCGGCGGATCGGCATGCCAGGTCGAATAACGAGCCAAGCTCGCGCCGGTCAGCAAGAAGTCAGCGTTCTGGTCTTGGTCCTCCCACTCCGCGGCGGCAGTCGCTAACCGTCGCTGCGCGCGGAGATCGTCCCGGGCCTCGTCGATCCAGGAGGCGAGGCGATCCCAAGCTCCGATTAAAGCCTCGTGAGCGATTTCAACCGTGGGTCCCCGAGAAGCCGGATCGCGGTCAAAGCTGAGGAGGCGGTGACGGGCAAACGCGCGAAGCATTTCGTCCAGATCGCCATCCCTCGCCATAAGGGTTTGCAGCTCTGAGAGCAGCGCCCGACGACGAGTATCTTCCCCCGCTTCGTTCACCGATACCAGTCGTAAGAACACATGTCGTGCCGCTGACCGCGCCTGGGGGGTGAGTGCCAGGAAGAGCTTCTCGGCCCGTTCCACCACTGCACCGGTTAGCCCTCCCATGGTCTCATATGCGCTGGCGGTCATGGTCGACCCGCGCTTGCGCTCGAAGAGCTCGGTCAGGGTGAATTGGAGCATTGGCAGCACCCCGGGCTTTGACACGGCATCGGCTATCAGGGCGGCCATAAGGGCAGGCTGGACGACGACTCCTGCGGCCTCGTCAGGGCGAGTGATGGCAAGTTCCAGTTCGGAGGACGTCATCGGGGTCACCAGCTCGGTGTGGTCCCTCAGCAACTCCCCCAGCCCGGGCGTGGCAAGAGGATGATCGTAGAAGTCGGCACGAAGCGTGATCACGACTCGCAACCGGCTCCGCTTATGGGTGATCGCCTCAACCAGCGCTTGCACGAAGGCGTCGCGTTCGGGCTCTGCCGCAACGGTGTAGAGCTCTTCGAACTGGTCGACGATCAAAACGAGCGGCGAAACGTGGTCTGGAAGGATCGCATCCACGGACCGTCGAAGCCCGGTCGGTTCAGCCAGCAACTGTTCAAGCAACGTTGCAGGGGTGTTGACGGCTACCTTGGTCAACGCTCGCTCAAGGCTCTCGAAGGGGTGTCTCCCCGGCGTCATCGTCACGATGAACCAGTGATCCGATCCGATGACTCCGCCACCTCGAAGCGCCGGGACCAACCCGGCACTGACGACGCTCGACTTGCCGCTTCCGCTGGGACCAACCACTGCCAGGAACCCTGAGGCGGAGCGGTTACCGCCGAGCCTGGCAAGCATCCGTTCGATCAGCCGCTCTCGACCAAAGAAGTGTGCGGTGTCGGCCTCTTCGAAAGGCTCGAGGCCCTTATACGGATTCGCCACATCAGTCGGCGGCTCAGGCTGTCCAGCTTCCACGCCCACACCCGATGAGAGGGCGGCGATAAACTCCTCAATAGTCTTGTAGCTCTTGCGATCAGCAGCCGCGGATATCACTCTCGCTAATGACGGGTCGATCCGCGGTGTCAGCTCGGCAATGGTCCCTCGAGATCCCGTGAGCAATTGAGCGGCAACGGTGGCCAGGGCCTTGATGTCGTCCCGCGCCGAAACCTGAACCACCTCGGACGCGATTCCGAAGTCCGTCAGGTGGGCATTCCCTTCCTCGTCGAGGAGCACGTTCTCGAGCTTTAGCCCTCCATGAAACACACCCAACTCATGAGCCAGTGTCAGCGGTCGGGCAATCTGGCTGACGATGGTCATCACTTGACCAGGGGCCAGCGGCCCCTTGGAGACAAGTCCCGTCAGGTCGCCTCCCGTTATTAGCTTTTCAACGAGAAACGCCGCGTCGGGCTCGCGCCAAAAGTCGTAGAGCGGCACCACGTTCGTTGACCCAAGCCCCGATATGAGGTTGGCCTCAGCCTCGAAACGGCGAACGAAGACCGGATCGTTGGCCAGGTCCGGCCGGATGACCTTGATAGCTACCTCCCGCCCGATCGCTGGTTGAAATGCGCGGTATACGGATCCGAACCTGGCATCGCCAAGCTTGGACCGAAGCTCATAACCCCGAACAGCCAATCCGGGATCGGGCCTTCCGGAAAGCCTCGCCACCGGGATTGGTTCGAGACGCGGGTCTCCAGTGAGGATCTGCTCCTCAAGGTCTTGAAGAGGCTCCGACGGGTCGATTCCGAGCTCCGATCCGAGCTGGCTCCGAAGCTGGTTGTAAACACGAAGGGCCTCGGCTTGCCGCTGTGACCGATAAAGGGCAATCATCAAAAGAGCTGTGAACCGCTCTCTGAGTGGGTGTTCTCGAACCAGACCCTGCAGCTCACCCACCAACTGATGACTGAGCCCGCGAGCTAGGTCAGCCTCGATTCGGCCCTCGACTGCGTCGAGTCGAAGCGATTCGAGACGGTCTACCTCCGGTTGTGCAAAAGACTCGTAAGTAAATTCCTCCAGCGCTCGACCCCGCCACTTTGACAGTGCCTCGGCAAACACAAGGGCCGCCGCCGCCGGGTCGGACGACAACAAGCCTCGGCCTTCCGAGACCAACCGCTCGAACTGATTCGAATCGAGTTCTCTGGGCTCGACCCTCAGCAAGTATCCAGGCGCCCGTGTCAACAAGATCGTGCCCTCGGACCGGGGCAGGCGCTCAGGCTCAAGGGCGGACCGCAGATTTGAAACATGCACCCACAGGGCGTTCTGCTTCCCAATGCCATCCTCCCCCCACAACTCATCAATGATCCGATCGGTGGAGACGATCTGGTTGGCATTGACCAACATCAGCGCGAGTAATGACCTCTGCTTAAAGCTGCCGAGGTCGACCAGGCTTCCGGCGCGTTCTACCTGAAGCGAACCGAGGATCCTGAACTGCACTTCGGTTCCCGACATGCCTGGCCTCCATCCTTGCGGATTCCATTGGATGTCTAGCGCCTTAAGCCTGGCTTAAGTCGGCGTCAGTGCCGCACAAGACCCAAGAGGTCATCGCAAGGTCGCCTAGCGGACGGTGCGGTCATGTGGATCGCATCGTCTCTCAGAGTCGGAACTGTGGTACTCGTGACCGTCGCAATGGGGTTGTCGCTTGGGCCAGAACCGACCCGGATGCGCCGGGCTGCGGAGCCCTATCCCGCCCTGGTCGAAACGCCGCATGTCTTCGAGTTCCGCACCAAAGCCGATGCAGCGCTGACGGAATGGGCCCTCGAACGGTTCCAGCGGGCAGGGCTCGAACTGCCTCCCTTGATCATCGCCTTTCACAACAGCAGGCAATCCTGCCAAGGGCATGTCGGGCTCTACACATCGGGCAACCCCGGCAGGGTCGAGCTGTGCGGCTTCAACTGGGACCGATTCCTGATTACTCCGAAGAAGACCCTCCTTCATGAGCTCGGTCACGCCTGGGCCGCCGCCACCCTCACCGACGAAATGAGGGAAGAATTCGTACAGCTCCGAGGGCTCGAGACCTGGGGAGATGACCGGTTCCCCTGGGCGGAGCAAGGTTCCGAACAGGCGGCTGAGATAATTGCCTGGGCACTGCTCGACGATGAACTCGTCATGGCGCCGATCAGGAACAGCGACCCTCAAACGCTCGCCGAGGCGTTCGAGTTCCTGACCTCAATGCCGACCGAAGCGATCGATCAATTGGTCGGTTGACCTATGTCGAACCGGGCGAACCTACCTGTGCTAAAGGCGTTCGGATCCCCTGAGATCACCAGGTAAGTGCCCGGATTCGGCCCGCCTGACTGCCCGATTGTGATTGTCTCCGACTCACCGGGAGCCACGATGGGTAGCACGCCGACATCACCCTCCGGGTGCACCAGGCCGTAGCGCGAAGCCGGTCGCGTCACGTCGACAGACACGTTGGCCATGGTGAGGTCGAGTAGGCCGTCGGGGGTCAGCGGCAGATCGTTGACAACGCCCTCCCAAAGATTGATTATCAAAAAGGTTTGGTCCTCGTTGGTTGCGTTAGTAACGGTGATCGACACAGCGCTGCCGGAGCTGCCAATCCGGTCCATATTTATCGACCATTGGCCCTCGCCGATTGTTACCGCCGGACCGGACACCACCGAGCATGCGGAAACCAAGATGAGAGCCGTCGCCAATAACTCTCTCACGTGACCCTCAGCGCTCTAGCGACCGTTGCCGGTGCCAGTGGCGTCCCCTGACCCTTCCGGCGGACGGATGTGAGGGTGCTTGCGTCGCTCCAACTGCCTACCCAGCAGAGCCCCGGCAACCCCCACTACCACGACAACGATGATCACCACCACCAAGGGGAGGGTGACTTCTCCCCCGGGGTACTCGACCATCGGCGCCTGTGCAATGAGGATTGAATCCCTCCTTGAGGTCGCGGCCTACGTGGCCAACAATCTATCAAACGGGTCAAGCAGGTGCTT
>JAICND010000207.1 GCA_025929005.1 Acidimicrobiia bacterium | reverse complement strand
TTGTCACCCGGGGGGAAGAGGCCTCAGAGATCGAAACCGAAGCGATCAGCGCGGCGCATTGACCCGTTCACGGTCGAGCCGGCGCAGGAGCCTGCTCACTCCCCGAATCAACGCCACGTCGGCTAGAAGGGCGATCGTTAGGTAAACGGCCAGCATCGGACCTGAGGTATACCGGAGGGGACAGGACTCGATGCCACCTGGACACAGACCGGCCCCGCTGCCGCCGCCAACCAGGTCGACGAGAATCAGTACCGGCACAGCGGCCACGAAGAGGGCAGCCAGGACCAGCACCAGAATCAGGAACCTGAGACCGATCATCACCAGACAACCGTAATCGCGCTCTCGCGAGAAACAGCGACTGTGCGCGCCGGTGGATTAGGTTGGTTCGGTGGAGTACTACCAGGAGCCTTTCACCCCGGCCGAGAGTGCCGTGTTGACAAGATTCTTCACCAACATCGACCGTCCTGTGTTTGCGCTGATCAACCTCCCCGAGGTGGTGAAGGGAGCTCTGTTTGCTCGATACTCACGATCGGCCAAGTCCTTGCGCCGGCTCTTTCTCGACGAATTCGTGGATGACCCGGAGACGGGCATCGAAGCTTTGGCCGCTCAGATCGCAGGAGACGACCCCCTGCTCAATCTACGGAGGGCGGAGACCCTCTATCAGCGTGTGTTCTTCGAATACGGCGACGACTCGGTCGCACAACTGGGAGGGGTGCACCTCGCATGTGAGCAGGCCTCCAACGTCCTGACCAAGGTATTGGAGTGGGGGCGGCTGGCCGCCTACCTCGAACAGTCCACTCGGTACATCGCTTACGACGCCCGGCTGGGAGGCAGGTACCGCTACCTCGTGCCGCCTGAGGTCGAGGGCACCCAGACCGAGGCTCCATACCGTGAGTTCTGTGAGTGGGCCTTCACGGTGTATTCGAAACTTGTGGCTGACATGACCAGCTATTACCGCCAACGTTTCCCTCAGGGTGAGGAGCCGGCCCCGATATGGAATGCCACGATCCGGGCTAAAGCCTGCGATACGGTGCGCGGACTCTTGCCGGCGTCGACCCTCTCCAACGTCGGGATCTACGCCACGGGTCAGGCGTATGAAATGGCGCTGATGCGAATGCAGTCCCATCCCCTGGTCGAAGCCCGCGCATACAGCGTGTTGATGCTGGAAGAACTTCGCAAGGTCATCCCGGCATTTCTGACCAGAGTCGATCGACCGGACCGGGGCGTGGCCTGGAGCAGCTACCTGCAGGCGACCAGGGAGGCGCTGGAAAGCCTCACGCCCCTCGAGGCTCCCGAACCTGCCCCCCAGGTGACCCTCACCGATTGGGACCCTGAGGGCGAGCTGAAAGTGGTGGCGGCCGCCCTCTACGCAGCCTCAGAGTTGTCGGATGGGCGGTTGCTACAAATCGCGAGGGACATGACAGCCGAGGAGCGGACCGGAGTTCTAAGGGCATTGGTCGGTGACCGAACGAATAGACGCCACAAACCGGGCCGTCCCATGGAGAGGACGTATTACCGATTCGACGTCCTTTGCGACTTCGGGGCGTTTCGTGACCTGCAACGGCATCGCCTCATGACCATCGAATGGCAGCGTCTCGGGACACGCCTCGGCTACGACCTACCCCCCGACCTCGTCGACGCTGGGTTGGACGAGCCATATCTCGAGGTTCTGGCCGGGGCCGCGGATCTCTACGAAACGGCCCGGGCGGAACTTGGTATGGATGTCGCCCAATACGTCGTCCCCTTCGCCTACAACATCCGCTTTGTCGTCGAAATGAGCGCCCGCCAGGCTTTTCACATGCTCGAACTTCGGACTCAGCCCGCCGGTCATCCAACCTATCGAGCCGTCTGTGCAGAAATGCACCGGCAGATAGCCGAGGTGGCCGGTCATAGGGCTTTGGCGGAGGCGATGAGCTTCGTCGACTATTCGAGTGTCGAACTAGAACGACTAGAGGGTGAGCGCCGGGCGGCCTCGCGCCGTCAGACGCCACCGGTCGCCTACGGCATGACGTCTTCGAACCGCTGAATCAGGAGGGGCGAGTTGGCAGAGCTAGACGTGGACGCACTTATTGAACGGTTTCGTTTGCGCGCCGATGCGGTCAAGGAACGGGGTCTACCGCCCGTGGCCGGGGAAGAGCGACGTCGTTTCATCGAGCAGGCCGAAACCGACTTCACCGACTTCGCCTTGATCGGCGCAGCAGCCTGGTCGGTCGACGGGACCGATCTCGTGCTGCGGATCCCGCTTTCGCGTTGACCCGGCCCCCGCTCAGTCTTGCGCTCGTCTCCGGAAAGGGAGGAGTTGGCAAGTCCGCAGTCGCGGCAGCACTGGCAACCAACGCCCACCGGCACGGCCGCAGAGTCCTGGCGATCGATGTTGCCGGGGGTGAAGGACTCGCCGCCCATTTCGGAGTCGGCTCTCTCGCTTTTCAGCCGCGTGAACTACGACCCGGGCTAGAGGCCCTCGCCATCGACCGCAGCAAAGCACTGGTCGAATATCTCCAGGTTCAGATGGGACTTCCACAGTTCGCAACGCTCGGTCCGGCCGCGCGAGCTTTCGACGCATTGGCCGGCGCCGCACCCGGCATACGCGAAATCGTCACCCTCGGCAAAGTCCTGTGGGAGGTCCGCCAGGGCCACTACGACCTGGTGGTTGCTGATTGTCTACCGACTGGACAGGTGGGCGGCCTCCTGCGGGCCCCTGCCACCATTGCCGAACTGGTACCTACCGGTCGAGTCCGGCAGCAAGCCGATTGGATGCGCGATCTGTTGCTCGATCCCGCCGCCACACAGCTGGTTCTCGTCACGCTGCCCGAAGAGCTGCCTGTGATCGAAACCGAGGACACCCTCGCGTATCTACGCCGCGAAAGCCTGATCGGCAACCATCGGATCATCGCCAACCGGGTCCTCCCCGAGCTACAAAGCGCGGCGGCCGGCTCGGGTCTGGCAGCTGAAGCTGCGGCTCTGCATAGGTCCCTCTTCTCGGAGCAGCAGGAGTGGCTCCGTCGGCTCCCACCCGAGCGGACCCTTCCCTATCTGTTCGGTCTCTTGACACCGGGCGAGGTGGCCGCCCGTCTGGCAGACGAAATGGACCGGCCCTGACTACCGCCATCGTCGTCACCGGGGCCGGAGGGGTAGGCAAGACCACCGTCGCAGCCGCATTGGCGATCCGCTGCGCCAGGGCAGGCCAAAGCACCCTGGTGGTGACCGTTGACCCGGCGAGGCGCCTGGCCGATGCGCTGGGCCTGGAACTGGGTTCGGAACCACGCCAGGTCAAGGGGGAGACCCTGCTCTCGGCAGCGATGATCGACGCGGCTTCCTCGTGGCAGGCTGTGGCGCGCAAGCATGCAGACCCGGCGGTAGCGAGCCGCCTGGTCGACAGCGAGTTCTTTCAGGCCGCCTCAGGCCATTTTCCCGCCTCCCAGTCCTACGCCGCAGCCGAGGAGGCGGCGACCTATCTGGATGCCGGGCTATGGGATGTGGTGGTGGTCGACACCCCCCCGGCGGCGGGAGGCATCGACTTCTTTACAGCGCCGTCGCAGATGGCCGATCTGGTGGGCGGTACCCTTTTACGCCTCCTGACGGGTGGACGACTTCCCGGACGGAGGTTTCTCTTCAACCGCGGCGCCCGCCCACTACTCCGGTTTGCCGACCAGATCCTCGGATCAGACCTGCTCGAGCGGGTCGCCCAATTCCTGATGGACCTCCGCACTACCTATGACGGGGTGAGGCGGCGGGCCCAGGAAATCGAAAGTCACTTCCTCAAAGCCTTCACGATCGTGGTCACCACCGCCGATCCGGCTCCAATGACCGAGGCTCTTCGCTTCTTCCGCGAACTACCCGAGATTGCCTCACCCCCCGGGCTGATCGTCTTCAACCGTTCCCTGCCTTTGCGATGGGCGCAGGCCGCGCCACCCCCCCGAACCAGCCTCGCCCTCGCCGAGAACCTGGCCCGCTGGGGGGCCGAGGCGCAACGTCAGGCCGATGCCCGGGCCGAATTTGTCGCTCACTACAAGACTCCGCTCGCAAGCATCCCGTGGATGCCGCACGCACCCACCGACGTCGATGCCCTGGCAAACCTCATCGAGCTCGCCGACAATTGGCCGGCCGAATTGGTCGAGGTGACCAG
>JAICND010000080.1 GCA_025929005.1 Acidimicrobiia bacterium | reverse complement strand
GTCGGGGTTAGGACCGAAGTGGACTCGGTGTTGTCCGTGGTGGCGCCCCTGGGACTGGCCGCCGCAGCCGCTGAGCCCGCTCTCATGATCGATCTCGATCCGGAGGGCCCGCACTATCCAGGCCCGCGCTCTCTTGCCGAAATGGTCGACACCGGTCCGAGCCGGACCGAGATGTCACCGTCCTCCGGGAGGCTTGCCGTGCTTCGCAACGGGGGGGTCGATCCACTCGAGGCGGTCACGGTTGTTCAGGCTCTGGCGGCCACCTGGCCCCGCGTCGTCGTCCGGGTGCAGGGCGCGGTTCCACTCATGTGGCCGGTGATTCCGGTGGTGCCGTTGCTTCCGGGAATTCTCGCCCCTGCCCGCGGCCGGGCGGCGGTGTGGCAGGCAACGACCCTGAGCGACGAACCACCTGGGCCAGGTCCGGTGCTCCCGGCGCTGACCCGTTCAAACCTCGACCGGCTTCTCCGGATGCGGACACATCCGGGAGGTCGTTGGGTGGCTGCCTGGCGTCCAGTGTGGGAACTGCCGTGGGCGTGATCGAGCGCATCACGGCGAACCTGATCGAATCGGATGTGCCGTTCGATCGTCAGCAGCTGTCAATCGCGGTTCGTCGAATGATCAAGGAAGAAGCCCCACTCGCTTCACCTGAATTGGTCGAGCAGGTGGTTGACGGCCTGGTTGGCTTGGGCCCCTTGGAGACGCTCTTGCGTGACCCTCTCGTCAGCGACGTTCTCGTCAATGGAGCCCGCCAAGTTTTCGTCGACCGCGAAGGGGTGTTGACAGAGGCCGCGGTGACCTTTCCAGACGACGCCGCTGTGGTGGCGGCTGTGGAGCGGGTCATAGCTCCTCTCGGCCTCCGCCTCGACAGAGCCTCGCCGATGGTCGATGCGAGGTTGGTTGACGGGAGTCGGCTCCACGCCGCGATACCACCGGCCACGGTTGACCATCCGGTGGTGGCAGTCCGCCGTTTCGTGAAGTCGGTCGACTCGTTGCCGGCCCTGGTCGAGCGAGGAGTGATGACCGAAGGCCAAGGGCACTATCTCAGCGAGGCGGTCTTGAATCGGCGCAATATTGTCATCAGCGGAGGGACCGGGACCGGCAAGACCACCCTGCTCAACATTCTCGGAGGGCTGATACCGGCTCGCGAGCGGATCGTCACCATCGAAGATGCCGCCGAACTGTCGCTGCCCGGCCACGTCGTCCGGCTCGAGGGCCGACCAGCCAACGCCGAGGGCAAGGGCGAGATCTCCCTGCGGACTCTGCTTCGTTCCGCGCTGCGCCTTCGGCCGGATCGCCTGATCGTCGGAGAGGTGCGAGGACCGGAAGCACTCGACATGATCTCGGCCCTCAACACGGGCCACGGTGGGTCCATGTCGACCGTTCACGCCAACAGCCCGGAGGAGGCGCTCTGGAGGTTGGAGACGCTGGCGCTTTCAGGCGAGGAGCGGGTCGGGGAATTGGCAGTGCGCCGGCAGCTGAGGTCAGCGGTTCACCTCGTTGTTCAACTCGAAAAGAGAGACGGATTCCGCCGTCTGTCGGAGATCGCGGCGGTGGAGGCAGAAAGGACCAGGGTCGTATGTTGACCCCGCTGCTGGTGGCCTTATCGATAGGAGGGGTGGTGCCTCTCTCCCGCGGGTTGCTGCTGGCGGCCATATGGGAGACGCCTGTGATTTCGGGTCTTGTGTTGGCTGGTGGGTGCGCATGGGCCTGCCGTCAGCAAAGTCGCCTCCGAACGGGAGGGGCAGCAGCTGCCTTTCACCGAACGGTCGCGGCAGAGCTGCGGTCCGGGCGGTCGCTGCGCCTAGCGGTGGCGGCGGCGAGCCGGCATGTCGTGGAATTGAATCTGATGGGAGTAGCCCGTTTGGCTGAATCGGGTCGTCCGCTCGAAGAGATCGCAGCGAAGCTGAATCGGGACTCGCGCCTCGCCCCGGCGGCGACCGCCATCAAGGTTGCGGCGATGACGGGAGGCTCTGTTGCGCTGGTCTTCGACGCACTCACTGCCGAGGCGGTCGATGAAGAGGCGTTGCGAATGGAGCAGCGTGCCCTTACGGTCCAAGCCCGACTCTCGGTTGCAATCGTTGGTGGCTTCCCGCTTTTCGTCCTGGCGGGCCAGCTCCTCAGTGGGGAGCTGAACAAGTCGCTCGCCCGTGGGCCGGCCGGTGTGGCGATAGTGACTATCGGAGTCATGCTTCTCACCTCGGGCTTGTTGGTGGTGTTCTGGCTCATCCGCAGAGCCCGAAGATGACGGGACCGGTTGTCGTCGGACTGGCTGTTGGCCTCCTGGTCCGATACCCGCAGCTACTGGTGGTCGCCCTTGGGGCCTTTTTCATCCGATGGGTTCGGCGGTTGCGGTCACTTCGCCGGGTTGAGTCAGACGCCAGGGCGGACGTCATCGTGGTTGCCCGGACGCTGTTGGTCGGGTTGACCTCCGGTCTGCCAGTCGCAGCGACTCTTGATCTGGCGACTGCCCAGGTCGGGGAGGTAGTCGGAGCTGAACTGGCCAGAGTGCTGCGGTCGGCCCGGCGCCATGGGGTGGCTGCTGCCCTGGCCGCCTCGGAAGGACGACTGACCCGGCCACTCCTGTCCCGGCTGGCATTGGCCCAGGCGAGTGGTGCCCCCATGTCGGATGCGGTGGCAGCGTTCCTGAGCGAATGCCGCGTCACCCGTCGGACCGCGGCTCTCGAAAAGGTGCGCCGCCTTCCAGTGTCTCTGATGGTGCCGCTCGGTCTCCTGATACTCCCCGGTTTTGTCGTCTTGTTCGTGGGTCCGATCGTGCTGGGATCCCTGGTCGATCTCTTTGGTGCAGTGCCGTGATCGCGCTTCCCCCCGCGTCGGCCGGCCGCCGGCTCGAAGGAAGGAGATGGTCATGTGGTTAATGCCACTCATCGCTCGCTGGCGTTGTAATGATCGGGGGCAAGGAACCGTGGAGTACTTCCTGGTCATCCTGGCCGCCACCGCCCTGGCGGTGATCCTCTTTAAGTGGGTCCAGAGCAGCGGGGGTACCGGGATCATCAGCACCATTTTGGGCAGGGTGGTGCAGTGGGTCTCGAAGCAGTTCTGACCCGCCCAGAAGATCGAGGTGGGGCGGCCATGGAGTTTGCGGTCACGATCCCAACGTTGCTGCTGGTGCTGTTGGCCGTTCTCGAAGTGGTAGTCGTTGCTCGAACCCAATTGGAACTGGTGGCCGCCGCTCGGGAAGGGGCGCGAGTGGCGGCCACTGTGGTCGATCCTGCCCGGGCTGTAGCAGCCGTCGAAAGCGCGCTGCCGGCGATCATGCAACATCGCGTGAGGGTCACGGTGACGAGGCCGACGGTGGTCGGGCGACAGGCCACCGTCACGGTCTCCCTCCGTCACCGATTGGTTACTCCGATGCTGAGGTGGTTGGAGGTTGATTTGCGAGGGAGAGCAGTCATGCGAGTCGAGCGATGAGCCCTCGGAGCCGACCCGAGGGAGGAAGCGGAACCGTGCTGGCGATGGCGACGATGGCCGTAGTGATCGTCGCCTCGCTAGCCCTGGCCGCCGCCACCCAGGTCGTTGTCGGTCGGGCTCGAGCGGTGACCGCGGCGGACGCCGCTGCTCTCGCCGCCGCCGTCCACACCTTTCCTCCCTCGGGAGAAGGGATCTCCCCTACCCAGGCCGCCCTCAGAATGGCGGGGTCGAACGGAGCACGTCTCACCCTGTGCCGTTGTCGCATCGATAGCTCGCAGCAGAGCCGCACCGTGGAGGTCAGAGTCGAGACCCAGGTCCAGGTAGTTCTGCTCGGACCAGTGATGGTGAGGGCGGCTAGTCGGGCCGAGTACGTGCCCTGATTTACGATCGCTGCGTGTCCCGGACCCGCGCCCTCGACTTCCTCGTCAGGTCGGGCGTCGACCACGTCGTGCATCCCTATCACGTAGACATCTCCGAATCGCACTACGGTGAAGCTGTGGCTGCCGCCCTGGGGGTGGACCCGACCCAGGTCTTCAAGACCTTGGTCGCAGTGGTCGATGCCCTTGCGGTGGTCGCCATAATTCCCGTTGGCTCGCAGTTGTCCCTCAAGCACCTGGCCGCGGCCGCCCGGGGCAAGAAGGCGATGATGGCCAACCCAGCCGATGCCGAACGATGGTCCGGTTATCTCGTTGGAGGGATCAGCCCGTTTGGCCAGAAGCGGTCGCATCCAACCTTTCTTGACGAAAGCGCACGTTCACTTCAGACGGTGTACGTATCGGCCGGGCAGCGCGGCCTCCAAGTTGAGCTGGCTCCCCAAGTCATCGAAGAGCTTCTTGGGGCCGAAGTAGCACCACTGGTCTAGGCGTCGAGGATGGTTCCTAACAGCCTGATGGCTCCGGCTTTGGATAGGGGCTCGTTGAGGTTCCCGCATTTGGGAGACTGCACACACGAAGGGCAACCGGAACGACACGGACATCTCTCCATCGCTTCCAGCGTTGCCCGCCAATGCCGGCTCCCGACCGCGAAAGCGATGGGGGAGATGCCCGCCCCTCCCGGATATGCCTCATAGATGAAGATGGTCGAGGTGCCTGTGGCTTGATGCCAGTTGGTGGAAAGCCCGCCGATGTCCCATCGATCGCAAACCGCCATCAGGGGAAGGAGGGCGATGCCGGCGTGTTCGGCCGCATGGAGTGATCCCAACAGGTCGGCCTCTACCTGGGCGGTCGCAATCATCTGGTCCGAGATCGTCATCCAGATTCCCTGGGTGCTGAGGCGGGAAGGGGGGAGGTTGAGATAGACGCTTTCGATCAGCTCACGAGTCCCCAGCCGTCGCTTCTGGTATCCCGTCACCTGTGTCTCCACCTCCACGCGTCCGAGATGGAGGCGTACCCGCCCGACCGTGGCACTGGCCTCATGGTCGACGACTTCGAGATTGATGTCCTGGCGGGTCTGGGTGTAGTACCCGACGTCGGCAGACCGAACCCGGACTTCCCGACGAGCAGTGTCCAGCTCTTCCACAAGGTAGGAGTCGCCCTGATGCAGATAGACCGCGCCTTCGTGAGCGTCGCGGAACACCCGCGTCTGTTCGAGGGTGCCGAGCAAGGTGTTGCCGGCCACGATGGTGAATGTCGGCCCGCCGCTGCCTCTGATGTCGATTGAGGGCGCCGGGCGTGTGCGGCGCGACCAGTAGAGACGCCCTTCCTTGAACCGGAGATGCTCCGCCTGAACCAGGCGGTTGGCAGCTTCTTCGATCGAAGACCCCAGAGTCTCTCGGTCGGCGAGGTCGAGGGGAAGCTCGTGGGCTGCGCAGGCGGCATGTGCCTCTGCTACCAGGGGATTGTCGGGATTGATGACGACCGCTTCCGATGGTCGGGAAAAGAGCTCCTCGGGATGGGTCATGAGGTATTGGTCGAGGGCATCTTCACCAGCCACCAGGACCCCCAGCGATTGTTGGATGCTGCGTCCTGATCTTCCGACCTGTTGTCGGAAGGCTGCCATGGTGCCGGGGAAGGTGGTGACGATGGCAGCGTCGAGGCCGCCCACGTCGATCCCCAACTCCAGGGCATTGGTCGCCACCACCCCGAGCAGGTCACCGGAAAAGAGGCGTTGCTCCACTTCCCTGCGCTGTGCCGCGGTGTATCCGGCCCGGTACGGAGCGATGCGATCTGCCTTGTCGCGATCCAGCCGCTCGCTGGCCCACCGGTAGATCAACTCGGTCGACTTACGACCTCTGGCAAAAGCGATCGTGCGCCGGTCCGCTCGGACCAAGTCGGCCAGCAGTTCGGCTGCTTCGGCTGCCGCTGATCGGCGACGACCATCACCATCTTCGAGAAGGGCCGGGTTCCACAGAGCCACCAGTCGTTCGCCCCGGGGGGAGTCGTCTCCGTCCATCACGACCACCTCGAGACCGGTGAGCTGGTTGGCGAGGCCACCGGGATTGCCGATGGTCGCCGAGGAGAGGATGAATGTAGGCGACGAGTGGTAATGCGCTGCGAGGCGGCGCAGCCTTCTGAGAATCATTGCGACGTGGGTGCCGAATATCCCCCGCAGGGTGTGAGCTTCGTCGATCACGACATATCGGAGTCGATGGAAGAAGTCGGCCCACTGCTGGTGGAACGGCAGAATCCCCACGTGGAGCATGTCGGGATTGGTCAGCACGATGTTCGATCGGCGACGAACGGCCGGCCGGTCTTCCCGGGACGTGTCTCCGTCGTAGATGGCGACCTTCGCTTCGGGGATTCCAAAACGTCGCAGTGACCCCGCCTGGTCTTGAGCGAGAGCTTTGGTGGGGTATATCAACAACGAACTGGTGATCGGGTCGGTCAGCAATGACTCGAGGATCGGCACCTGGAAACACAGCGACTTGCCGGAGGCGGTGCCCGCCGCCAGGATCACGTGGCGGCCCTCCCTGATCTGTTGGATGGCGGCGACCTGATGTCTATAGAGGTGGTCGATTCCTCGCTCGCGCAATCGAACCTGCAATAGCGGGTTTAGCTCGAGGTCGGAGTGGATGGCGGAGCGTTGGGGGATCCGCTCGACATGCACCAGCTCGCCATCTCGGTCGGGGTCGGCCTCCCAGGACGCCAACAGGTCAGCCAACTCCACCTGCGCACCTTAGGAGTCCGGAATAAGCTCGCATGAGGAGGTGGTCCATGTCCACCAAACGAATTGTCACCGAGGTCGAGGTCAAGGCCGATCCGTCCGAGGTTTATCGAATGTTCACCAACTCCACTGCCCTCCGGGAATGGCTGGCTGACGCAGCCTTCTCGACTTCCCGCCCTGGTGGCCGGATCGTCCTTGGGTGGAACGACGGCTATCTGACCGCGGGTCAATTCACCGCGCTCAAAGCTCCCGAAGAAGTGTCGTTCACCTGGCGTGGAACCGAGGAGCCCGATGTCACCAAGGTCAAGGTGAGCCTGCGACCGACCGACGGTGGAACGCTCGTCAAAGTTCGTCACTCCGGCTTCGGTGAGGGTAAGAAGGCAAAGGCGACGGCCC
>JAICND010000285.1 GCA_025929005.1 Acidimicrobiia bacterium | reverse complement strand
CGGGACTGACCGCGTAGAAAGATCGGCGCCCCCATATGGACGAAGGGAAGGGGCACGAACTCGGTGAATCCTCCCGTTCGATGCTGGATGGTCCGCACTACTTCGAGGTGGTTCGCCCATGAGCGGGCGTCATCGATGTGACCGAACATGATCGTGGCCGTTGCCCGAAGTCCAAGCTCGTGGGCGGTGATCATCACCTCGGCCCATTGCGACGTGCGGATCTTGTCTGGGCACAAATGACTGCGGACCCGGTCGTCGAGAATCTCGGCGGCGGTCCCGGGCAGGCTCCCTAGCCCTGCCGCTTGCAGCCGCGCAAGCAGTTCGCGTACGGGCACTCCCAGCGTATGGGCGCCTTGCCAAACCTCGAGTGGCGTGAAGCCATGGATGTGCATCGCGGGCAGCCGGGCCTTGATCGCCTCCACCACCTCCAGATAGAAGTTGCCGGTGAAGTCGGGATGGATACCGCCTTGCAGGGTGACTTCGGTAGCGCCGCGGTTCCAGGCTTCCTCCGCCAGACCGACGATCCCCTCGACCGGAATCAGATACGGATCCTCCCGAAGGTTGAGGCTGCGCGGGCCTTTGGAGAACGCACAAAAGCCGCAGCGGAAATAGCACTGATTGGTGTAGTTGATGTTGCGATTGACCACATAGGTGACCGTTTCGCCCACTGCGTTCGATCGCAGCCGGTCGGCCACCCAGGCGATTGCATCGATCTGGTTGCCCCGGGCCGCAAAGAGCTCGACCAACTCGTGATGACGGGGCCGCACGCCTTCGAGTGACCGCTCCAGGATCGGTCGCAACGAACCGGCTCCGGTCAGCTCCGGGGGCGCACTCCCTTCGACCCAGAGAGCATCGATCCACTGAGCGGAAAGGCGGTCCTTGGGGGCGGGAATCGGAAGGTCCTTTCCGGGCGCCCACGAGATCCGGGGCCGGACTGCTCCGGAGGCATCCACCTGTCCGAGCCAGGCGCGAAAGCTGTCGGCATCCAGGCAGGATCGCGCCTCATCCACCGTCACCGACGTCGGGAACACCGATCGTTCGACCAGGTCGACCATCTGCAACGACTCACGCAATTGTCCAATACGCTCGGTGTCCCAGTCCCGCAGAACCAGATCGGTGGCACCGGCGGCCACTGCCGCCGTCGCCTGCTCGAGGTCGTCGACAAAGGTGGAGAACGAAACCTCGACTCCAGGCAGGCGGGCGAGATCGGACAGTTCGGCTACCCGGCTGCGGGGCGCTCGTACAAAGGCTGCCTGGGTCCGCGCAGCCGCATCAAGGATCTCCTCTCGCGACCAGGCGCCCGCGTTGATGGTGAGGCGCCATCCGGGAAGACCTGAGTCGAGAGCATCAGTCGGGTCGAGGATGGCGGCAGGAGCCAGCCTGGCCCCCATGCCGACGCCTACCACTAGCAGTCCGCCGGCGGCGGCAGTCCGCAGGTCCACCGGCGTCACTGCCTCGAGCTCGAGCGCCACCGTTCCTTCCCGGCGCCGGGTGGCCGCGGTGAGCTCGCTGACCATCGCGGCCGGTCTGGTGCGCAGGAATGTGACGATCATCTTGAGGAAGGCAGGGCTCGGCCGGCCAAAGCGTAGCCATCGCTGTCGGTGGCTCTCCTCGCCTTGGCGAGGACAGAAGGAGCCAGCCAGGTGGAGTCGATGAACTCGGGGTATACGGGCAGTCGCGGGACCAGTTCGTGCCCGGCGGCGCGAGTACGGGCGGCCAGCTCTTCAAGATGGGGCCACGGCTGTTCCGGATTGACCCAATCGATAGTTAGCGGGCTCACCCCGCCCCAGTCGTTGATTCCCGCACTGAGGTAGATCTCGAAGTGTTCGGTGAGGTTGGGCGGCACTTGGAGGTTCATCTCCGGGCCCAGAAGCCACCGGGCGACGGCCACCACCCTGGCAAACCAGGCGGGAAGTGGCTCGGCGTGGCGCCGCATGGGTGTGTCGGCCTTGGCCCGGAAGTTTTGGACGATGACCTCCTGGACGCAGCCCCTGCGGCGCTGACGCTCGTCGATGGCGAACAGCGACTCGATGATCTCTTGGTTGGTCTCACCAATCCCCACCAGGATCCCGGTGGTGAACGGGACCCGCAACTCTCCGGCATGATCGATGACCTGGAGCCTGATGGCCGGATCTTTGTCCGGGCACTCGAAGTGCGGCATGCCTTTTTCCATCAGCCGGGGAGAGACGTTCTCGAGCATGAGACCCATGGACGGGTTGCTTGGCCGCAAGGCAGCCATCTCCTCCCGGGTCATCACTCCGGGATTGGCGTGCGGGAAGAGGGGGGTCTCCTCCATTACGAGCCTGCTCATCGCTTCCACATAAGACAGGGTGGTCCCATGGCCATGCGCGGCCAGGAACTCCCGTGCTTGTGGCCAGCGATCCTCGGGCCGGTCGCCCAGGGTGAAGAGGGCCTCGGTACAGTCACGCTCCGCCCCTGCTTTGACCACGCCGAGAACCTCCTCTGGTTCCAGATACATGCCTCCGGCGCCGGGCGGCTTGGCGAACGTGCAGTACGTGCAGCGATCACGACAGAGCGTGGTCAGAGGGACAAAGACCTTGCGGCTGTAGGTGACGATCCGTCCCTTTCCTTCGTCGCGAAGCCTGGCTGCCTCGACTAATAGAGGTCCGTCATCGATGCGGCCGTCGAGATATGCCAGGGCGAGTTCGGGGTCGGGGGCGGGGTGGGTCACGAGATGGCCGACATGGAAGCGCCTGTCACCCCTCCATCGACCGCCAGGATCACACCGGTGAGCCAGGAAGCAGCGTCGGAAGCGAGAAAAACGATGGCCCGGGCGACATCGGCCGGTTCTCCCAGCCTGGCCATCGGATGTCCCGCCGAGGCTTGCTCCTCGCGGTCTTGCCAGAGCGACCCGGCCAGCCGGGTCTTAATCACCCCGGGGGCCACCGCGTTGACCCGCACAACGGGCGCCAGCTCGGCGGCCAATTGATGGGTGAGGTGAATCAGGGCGGCTTTGGAAATGTTGTAGGCACCAAGAATGGGTGCCGGGCGCATCCCTCCCACCGAGGCGACGTTGATGATCGAACCGCCGTGATCCGCCATCCACTGCTGCACAGCCTGCTGACACCACACCAGTGGGCCCCGCTGGTTGACCGCCCAGGTTTTGTCGACCGCCCCGAGGTCGACAGTAACCAGCGGGCCTGGCGCCGGGTTGGTTCCGGCGTTGTTGACCAGGATGTCGCAGGCTCCGAAACGCTCGATG
>JAICND010000430.1 GCA_025929005.1 Acidimicrobiia bacterium | reverse complement strand
CGACGACCGGGTCCGCAACCATTTGTGCCCGGACAAGATCCGCACTTCGCAGTGGGCCGAGGTGATGCTCACTGCCCACGACCTGGGGTTGCGGGCCACCGCCACGATTATGTTTGGGCACATCGATGACGCCCGCTCGTGGGCCAACCACCTGGAAGTAATACGCGTCATTCAACAAAGAAGCGGGGGATTCACCGATTTCGTGCCCCTTCCCTTCGTCCATATGGGGGCGCCGATCTTTCTACGCGGTCAGTCCCGTCCGGGGCCGACGTGGGACGAAGCAGTGTTGATCCATTCCGTTTCCCGTCTCGCTTTTGATGGTCTCATTCCCAACATCCAGGCATCCTGGGTGAAGCTTGGGCTTGACGGTGGGCGACGCTTGCTCGCAGCTGGTTGCAACGACCTGGGTGGGACCCTGATGGGAGAGATCATCACCCGCTCGGCCGGGGCTGAACACGGCCAGGAGGTCACGCCGGAAGAGTTCCGGGCGGTCATTCTGGCGGCGGGACGTCAGCCGGCGCGCCGCAACACGACCTACGACGTTTTCGAATCGGTCTGAACCTCCTCGAGGGGATAACCCGGCCTTCCTCTCGCCACCCAGTCTTCAAAGGCCTCCGCCGTCGTGACGTCGCGACCAAGCCCTGCCGCCATGACATAGCGGTGGTGCAACAGGTCGGTGTAAGCCTGGAGCGGATCGACGATGCCCTCGAGGTTGCGAATCCGGGCCAGGGTCGGTTCAAACTCGCTGGCCCGCCACCGGATTGCATGGACCTCCTTTTCCGTTGCGGACTCACCACCGACCAGGCATGAGTAGTAGTGGAGATCCGCCAGGATCTGGCGCGCTTGGTTCTCCAGAGCGTCGATGCCGGTGAGTTCTTTAAGCCGGTTGGAATGAAAGTTGCGGCCTCCCAGCTTGACCGAGATCCGCAACTCGGCAGTGTCGTCGCGGTTGGGGACCAGGCCCACCTCTTCAACGTCGAACCCGAGCCGGTTGACCCGATCGATCCGGTCTTTGATCTTGTAACGCTCAGAGGGGTGGACGGTTTCCTCCGCACGCAACTCGGCCCAGAGGTTGTGATACCGGTCTGCGATGTCGACTCCGAGGTCGAGGTCGGCGGCAGCGAGGTCGTGACCTGCTTCGGCGGCGATGTCCGCCATGCCACCCGCTACGTTTTCGATCATGATCGAAACATCCTCCTCGCGCTGACCCCGACTCAGCTCGCTGTCGCTCGGCACCAGGAAGGCGGTCTCGGCGTCGACCATGATGGTTTCGATTGCTTCGGCGTCGAAGCGATACAGGACATTGGAGAGAGAGCAGTCACCCCAAAAGCAGCCTGCCAGATGCAGCTGGACCAGCAGATTGGCAAATGCGTCGAGCATCTGCTGGCGGCGGGGTCCGAATCCAGGCCCGGCCAGCATCTCCCGGTAGGAGAAAGAGAACGGTTCGTAGGCGGTGATGAGGGCGGCGGCGTGCTCCTCAGCTGGATCCCGACGCCGGCCTTCCACCACCCCGACAGGGATCACGGCGGGTGCCGCCGAGGCCTCAAGGGCGCGGAGAACCTGATAGTCGGTCCGGGCGGGTGCGACCCCCATTTCCTTGACCACGTAGATACCGACCGAATATGACAGGAACCGCACTTCGTGCCGGGAGATGCCCTTGGGGAGGTCGATCAGATTCTCCACCTTCCACTGGGCGAGCGGCTGGTCCCAGGGAAGGTCGAGGAAGTCGGGATGGCCGGGACGAATGGTTATCTGCGGGGCCATTGCCCAAGCCTAAGGGTGTCTAGCGGCGGTAGGTCAGCCCACGCAGCGCGGGGACGAACCCCCACTCGCTGAGAGCGGGTGCCATCCGGCTGGTCCCGGCCGACTCGTTTCCGATGGTTTCCAGGGTGAACCGGCGGTGCCGGCCGGCGATGGACGCCAATTCGCGGGCGATCTCGGAGTAGGTGTCGGGCTCGGCTTCGAACAATGTGAGACGCCTCCCTCCACGTTCCAGATAGGCCGCCAGCCGTCCGCCAGCAACGAACACGTAGCTCCCCGCGCTCCGCGAGAGTTGAACATCGGAGGTGTCGGGCCAGGCCAAAGCGGCGCCGTACGGATTGGCAGGATCGGTCGAGGCGAGACCGAGGAGGCCGGTGTCGGGATCCGAGCGAAGTCGGTCGACGGCTCCGGGAGACGCGAATTGGGCACCTCCCAGCCCCTCGACGAAGTAACCGCGCCGGATCCTCCCGATCTCCTCCATGTGACTCAGGACCGGATAGAGAGCGGCAAAGCCTCCTGGAATCCCTTCGGAGGCGACCCCAGCCCTGGTGAGGATGCCGTGACGGTCGAGGAGTTGTTCCACCACTGCGGTGGCCCGGG
>JAICND010000318.1 GCA_025929005.1 Acidimicrobiia bacterium | reverse complement strand
TGTGGCTGGCGATCGGAAGTCGGAATGTTGGCGCTACCGCGGTTTGGGGGTTAGGCATCCTCTCAAAACTGTGGCCAGCCGTGTGGGCTGTCCCCCAATGGTGGGGCGGTCGGAAACGAACTGCCGTCGTGTTGGGCCTCATCGCGTTGGCCGGGCTCTTGATCACGGCCTCACCGGCGGTGCAGTCGATTCAAGACCCACAAGGGCTTCACACCGAGACCCTGATGGGATCCGTGTTCGGGGTGGCGAGATCGATCTCCGGCTCTGATCTGGGCCTGACCAACACTGCGGCGGTCTATATCGAGGCGCCAGGATGGGCGCTGATCATCAACCTGGTGGTGGGATTGGGGTTGGGAGCATCCTCACTAAGGAGACTCCGCGAGCCGTTCACCTGGGAAGGCTCGTTACTCCTTGGTGGAGCACTGGTGGGGGCCGGGTTAATAGCTAGCCCATTTTTTTCCACTCAGTACGTGGCGTGGATTGTCCCATTTGTGGCAGTTAGACGGCGACTCACTCCGCCGGCTCTGCTAATGAGCGGCGCCAGCCTGGTCCTGATCGTCTACTGGTTTCGGCTCTTCGAAGGAGAGGCGTGGTGGTGGTCGCTGCTGGTGGCTCGTAACCTATTGCTGGTGGTCGTAACAGCTGGCCTAATCACGGCCAGGACATCAAGCGGGGCCCCGTCCGGTCGATCATTAGTAAACGATCTCTCAGGTGAAACGTGACCAAGCTCTCCGTCTTGATGCCGGTTTACAACGAAGCCCGAACTCTCCGCACCATCTGTCGTAGGGTCCTGGATTCGCCAGTCGGCGCAGAACTGGAGATCATCGCCGTTGACGACGGCAGCTCTGACCGCTCCTGGGAGATCCTGCAAGACCTGGCCGCCGCCGATGAACGGATAGTGCCTATCCGCCATCCCCAGAACCGAGGCAAAGGCGCGGCAATCAGAACTGCCATCGACCGGATGACCGGTGACATCGGACTGGTTCAGGACTCCGATCTCGAGTATGACCCCAACGAGTACCCCCGTCTGATAAAGCCGATCACCGATGGACGGGCCGATGCCGTGTTCGGGTCACGTTTTGCCTCGAGTCCTGAACGCAGGGTTTTGCTCTATTGGCATTCGCTGGGCAACAAAGTTCTCACCTGGCTCACCAACATCCTCAACGACCTCAACCTGACCGACATGGAGACGTGCTACAAGGCGGTTCGGGCGGACGTCCTCAAGAACCTCCGGCTCCGAAGCGACCGGTTTGGCATCGAGCCCGAGATCACAACCCGTCTCGCCCAGTGGGGGGCGAGGATCTACGAGATCCCTATCTCTTACCACGGACGCACCTATCTCGAAGGCAAGAACATTGGATGGAGGGACGGCGTTCAGGCCATCTGGCTTCTCTTCAAATTCCGCTTCTTTGATATTCGATTTAGTGATCGAAAAGGGGTGGCGACGTTGGAGAACATGGCCAGGAGTCGTGGATTGGCCGAGTGGACTCTGAAGCAATTCGCCGGCTCGATTGGCTCGACGGTCATTGATGCGGGTTCCGGCACGGGTCGGTTCACCCGGCTCCTCCTCGATCGTGACCGTCTGGTGGCGGTCGACTCTGAACCCTTCTACGTCGAGTCGCTCGCTCGGACCTTCGGGCATCTTGAGAACGTCGAAGTGGTCCTCGGCGACATCGGCGATCCCGGGCTGATCGAGAAGCTCGGGCCGAACAGTTTTGACACCGTGCTTTGCGTGAACGTGCTTGAGCATCTCTCGGACCCGGCGATGTGCGTCGCCAACCTGGGTGATGCACTCAAGCCCGGAGGCTTGCTGCTTATCCACGCCCCGGCCCATTCGCGTTTGTATTCGGCAGCCGACGAAGCCGCTGGCCACAAACGTCGGTTCGACGAGGAATCGATAGTGAGAACCGTTGAGGATGCCGGCTTGGAGGTGGTCAGCCGGAGACAGTTCAATCGATTGGGCGCCATCGGCTGGAGGTTCAACAAGGCCCGCGGCCAGCAACTGGTTGGGCCCTGGCAAGCAAAGCTCTTTGGACTCCTACGACCGGTCGCCTGGCTGTTGGAAATGGTTCGGTTTCTACCCGGTCTGAGCTGGGTGGTTGTCGCCCGTAGACCGTGACTCCGACCATGAGTCGGACCCGTCTCTGGCCAGTAACGGCGTCGGGTCTCGCCATAGGTCTGATCTACATCCTGAGGGTGTTGATTCCTGCTGAGGGGAACCCTTCCATCTTCCTGGCCCTTGGCGAGGAGAGCCCACGCCAGACCGCCTACGCCCAGAGTCGGCTGGGATCGGTGGTGGTCCGTGACGCCTTTGGTCACGACGGGAAGTTTTTCTTCGTTCAGGCCAACGACCCCTTCCACCTTGAACCGGACGCCAATGCAGCGTTTCTCGATCGGCCTGTGTACCGGGGCCAGCGAATGTTGTACCCAGCCCTGGCAGGGGGATTAGGTCTGTTTCCTCCAGGACTCGTTGTGTGGTCGATGCTGGGCGTGAATCTGGCTGCTCTAGTCGCAGCCACGGCGGTGGCTGGGAAGCTAGCCGCCGGCTGGGGTGCCAGTCCGTGGTTGGGTTTGGCGGTGCCGCTCAATCTCGGGTTGCTGAGTGAAATAGACATCGGTGGCGCCGGGGTAGTGGCGATGCTGGCTGCGCTGGGCGGTGTGCTCGCTCTCACCTCCCCGAAGGAGAAGACTGCTGCATCCACCTTGCTTTTCACTTTGGCTGCTCTCTCGCGGGAGGTGAGTCTCCTGTTTGCGGCTGGCGTTGTCGCGGTTCTGTTTCTTACGAAGCGTCGCGTCCTCTGGCAGTTGCTGGTCATTCCGGTCGTTGCGGTGGGAGCGTGGCGCTTGTACCTGCTGGTGAGGTTGTCGGGCCTGCCCACCGGCGGTGCAGATCGGGAATTGGGGGCGCCGTTGGTAGGCATCTGGGAGGCCTTCCGATATTGGCGAGAAGACCCCATCGACCTTGCGATCGGAGT
>JAICND010000124.1 GCA_025929005.1 Acidimicrobiia bacterium | reverse complement strand
TCGAACTCGGTTTCAACACGATCGCTCTGGTTGGGGGTGTGGTGGTGGCAGCGACTGGAATCGGTCTAGCCACTGCCTGGCTGACTACTCGCACCGACCTCACCGGAGCCCGGGTGTGGTCGACGCTGGCGGGCCTCCCTCTCGTCATCCCGTCATTTGTCGGAGCGTTGGTCCTGCTCGGGGCCACCGGCCGCAGGGGCATCGTCAGCGGGCTTCTGGAAAGAGTCGGACTGTCGGCACTGCCGATACCCCGGGGGTACGCAGGCGCGCTGTTCGCCCTCACCATGTTCACCTTCCCTTACGTACATCTGATGGCGATCCCCGCATTACGCAGGCTTGACCCGGGTCTCGAGGAGGTTGCCCGCGGTCTCGGGGCCTCGGCGGGACGTGTCTTTCGGACCGTGACATTGCCCCAGGTGGCTCCGGCACTGCGGGCGGCCATGCTCTTGGCGGCGCTCTACACGCTGGCCGACTTCGGAGCCGTTTCGCTGCTTGGATACGACACCTTCACCAGGGCAATTTTTCTGCAATACGCGGGGCGGCCAGACAGGAACCCGGCAACGGTCCTAGCCGGATTCCTGGTAGGTATCGCACTAATCCTGATCTGGTGGGAACGGAGAAGCCGGGGTCGGCAGACCGTCCTGGGTGGCAGGACGATTCGGCCGCATCACCGTGTGGCATTGACCGGGACCCGTCGGTGGCTGGCAGTCTCATTTCTGGGATCCGTGGTGATGGCCTCGCTGGCCCTTCCAATAACGGTGTTGGTTGGTTGGTGGTTGCGAGGCGTCTCAGCGGGACAGGCTCCGGCTGCCGTCCTGGCCGAAACGGGGCGATCCCTCGCAGTCTCGGGCTCCACGGCCATCATCGCAGCGGTGGCGGCTCTTCCGTTGGCGATCCTCACGGTCAGATACAAAAGCCGGGTGGGAGAGATTTGTGAGTCGGTGGCATGGTCGCTGTACGCCCTGCCGCACCTCACGGTCGGACTGTCCGTGCTGCTCGTCGGGCTCACGGTCGTAACGGGGCTTTACCAGACCCTTCCGCTGCTCCTGTTCGCGTATTTGATCATGTTTCTGCCCCAGGCGTTGGGGCCGACCCACGCTGCTCTAGGACGGGTCTCACCAAGTTTGGAGGAAGTCAGCCGGTCCCTCGGCAAGACTGCCCTCGCTACTGCTAGGCGGATCACAGTTCCTCTCGTCGGGCGTGGAATGCTGGCTGGAGCAGGACTGGTCTTCCTGACCACGATGAAGGAGCTGCCCGCAACCTTGCTCTTGCGACCCACCGAATTCGAAACTCTGGCCGTGCGGATCTGGTCGACCACATCGGAGGGCTTTTACACCCGAGCGGCAGTGGCGGCTCTGATCCTCCTTGCCGTGTCGGCGGTCCCGCTTTATGTGCTGGTCTCGAGGAATACGCATGAGTGAAGCTATCCGCCTGTCCGGCGTCACCAAGACATTCGGCAATGTGGTCGGCGTGGCCGACCTGTCGTTCGGGGTCGCCCAAGGGTCGCTACTGACACTGCTGGGCCCTTCCGGTTGCGGTAAGACCACCGCACTGCGGCTCATCGCCGGTTTCGAACGACTTGACGCCGGGTCGATTGTCGTCGGCGGTGCCGAAGTCTCTGGTCCCGAGGTGCACGTGCCACCCGAGCGCCGCCGGGTGGGGATGGTGTTTCAGGACTATGCGCTCTTCCCCCACATGACTGTCGCCGGCAATGTCGGCTACGGAGCCCCGGATCGGGAAAGGGTCGAAGAGTTGCTCGATTTGGTCGGGCTGGCGGGTTTGGAAAACCGCCTTCCCCATGAACTGTCTGGTGGCCAACAACAGCGAGTCGCTCTGGCCCGGGCTCTGGCACCCCAGCCGGCCGTGATCCTGGCCGACGAACCGTTCTCCAATCTCGACGCCTCGCTTCGCACCCGAGTCCGTCGCGAGGTCAAGTCCATCCTGCAAGCCGCTGGAACCACTGCGGTGTTCGTCACGCACGACCAGGAGGAGGCTCTGTCGATATCGGATCGGGTGGCCGTCCTCAACGAAGGGCGAGTCCTCCAAGTCGACAGCCCCTCGGATCTGTATCGCTCCCCGGTCAGCCCGTGGGTGGCCGGGTTCCTGGGAGAGGCCGAATTCATCGACGGAAGAGCGGCCGGGGGTCGAGTCGATACGCCGCTGGGGATCTTCGCAACCGAGCTGTCAGGACCAGTTCGAGTGATGGTGCGCCCGGAGTTGGTGACCCTCGTCCCCGATCCAGATGGCGATGCGGTGGTGGCCGGCAGCGAGTTCTACGGCCACGATCAACTGGTCACAGTTGTCCTCTCCGGTGGTGCCCGCGTGCGTTCGCGGCTCGGCACCGTTCCCGAGTTTGCTCCCGGCACCCGGGTGTGGGTCAAAGCCGAAGGCCCGGTTACCTACCCGGTCTGATCGGTTACGGTTTGATGGTGCCGGAGTTGCCAGAAGTCGAGACCATTCGCCGGCACCTGGAGCCGGTGGTGACCGGCCGAAGGATGGTCCGGGTCGAGGTCAACCATCCCCGCACGACCAGACGCAACATCCATCCCCAGGATGTAGTCGATCGTCTCACCGGGGCCGTGGTTGAAGAGCTGCGGCGTCGAGGCAAGTTCTTGTTCGGTCTGCTTGACAACGGCATGACCTGGGTCACCCACCTGGGTATGTCCGGCCGGATATCGGTGACATCGCCCCTGGCGGCCCGACCAAAACACACCCACTTCGCGGCGGAGACTGACCGGGAAGACGAAATACGATTGATCGACCCCCGCACGTTCGGTTTTGTGGCAGTGGTCACCCCCGACGAGCTCGCCACCTTCACCGGTCTCGGCCCCGACGCCTTCACCGACCTGCCTCGATCGAGATCGCTCGCCAACTCGTTGGCCGGCCGAACCGCCCCGATCAAGAGCCTGCTGCTCGATCAGCGCCTTCTGGCAGGTCTGGGCAACATCTACGCCGACGAAGTGTTGAACCGGGCGGGTGTGCGGCCGACCAGACCGGGTGGGGCCCTCAACTACGAGGAGATTGCCAGGCTCCGCCGGGCCATCAAACCCATCTTGTCCGCCGGCGTTGCGGCCGGAGGTACCTCTCTCGACGACCTCGCTTATTCGCTGCCGGACGGTGAAGCGGGGGGCTATCTCCAACGGCTCCGTGTCTATGGCCGCGAGGGTGATCATTGCCGCCGATGCGGGACCGTGATTAAACGGGTGGTGGTCGGTGGGCGTTCGTCTTTCTATTGCCCCACCTGTCAAACGTGAAGGCGGTCCACGCCCTGGTTGACGGCCGAGTGCAGGGCGTCACCTACCGCCAGGCGACGAGATCAACCGCCCGCGGTCTGGGCTTGGTTGGCTGGGTCCGCAATCTCCCCGATGGGCGGGTGGAGGTGTGGGCCCAGGGCGAGGACGAGTCGGTGGCGCGCATGGTCGATTGGCTGTGGGCGGGACCGGCCGGGGCGAGGGTCGCCCGTGTGGAGTCGGATGTCGTGGCGATCGATCAATCCCTCAACGACTTCTTCATACGGCAGTGAGGGTTGGCCGGGCAGAATCCGGGACATCGTCTAGGCTCAATGGCTCCCAAATGACATGGCTGTAACTAGATGTATCTGAAGACTGTCAAGGTAGTCGGGTTCAAATCTTTTGCCGACCGCACCAGATTGGAGTTTCGGCCCGGAGTTGGCGTGGTCGTCGGACCAAACGGATCCGGTAAATCCAACCTGGTTGATGCTATCCATTGGGTCATGGGCACCCAGGCACCCACCTCGCTGAGGACCGGGAAGATGGAGGACGTCATCTTTGCGGGTACCGCCACCAGGCCCCCTCTCAACCGGGCCGAAGTGACCGTGATCTTCGACAACGCTGGTCGGGAATTGCCGCTCGACCTCAATGAGGTCGCCATCACCCGACGCCTCTATCGGGACGGCTCCTCCGACTACGAGATCAACGGGGTGGCCTGCCGATTGCTCGACATCCAGGAACTGTTGTCGGATTCCGGGGTGGGACGCCATCAGCATGTGATCGTCAATCAAGGCCAGGTCGAGTCCGTCCTTAGTGCGAGCCCTGAAGAGCACCGGGCCATCATCGAAGAGGCAGCCGGCATCCTCAAGCACAAGCTGCGACGGGAGCGGGCAACTCGCCGACTGGAGCGAACCGACGAGGATGTGTTGCGAGCTCACGACATCGTTGGAGAGGTCGTCCGACAGATGAGGCCCTTGAAACGCCAGGCTCAAGCGGCCGACCGTCACCAGCATCTGGCAGACGAGGTGAAGGCGCTAACCCTTTTTCTGGCCGGAGAGGATTTGCGATCCCTCGACGCACGCATCGGCCAGGCCAGCAGCGATGAGAACGAGGCCCGGCTCACAACCGAGGCGGCCCAACAGCAAGCGACCCGATTCGGTGAGCAGCTGCGCGAGGTCACGGCACAGGCCGCCACCGTCGGCGCCTCGCTCGACCGCGACTCGGCTGCCGCCGCCAGGTTGGAGACCACGGTCGAGCGCTTGCGGAGGGTCGCCCAGGTCGCCCAGGAGCGTCACCGGACCCGCCGGGCCCGGGTGGAAGGCGCCAGCGAGAGACTGCGCGACCTGGAGGTGGAAGCTGCCAGCCTCGCCGAGCAGGTTGAGGCAGCGCGGCTCTTCGAGGAAGAGACAGTCGCATCAGCCGAAGTGGCCGAGCGTCGTTATCGCGCCGTCGACCAGGAGGCTGCCTCCTTGGCGGACCAGGAGGGCCTCAGTCCCGAGGGAACTCTCGCCATCCTGGCGGGTGACCTGCGGTCACTTGATGCGGCCGATGAGCGGGACCAGCGCGAACTCGAGTCGGTGGGGCAGCGGGTCAAGATCCTGAACGGCCAACTTGGCCACGAGGTCAACGAGGTCGCTCGGCTTGGCCGAGAAATCCTGTCCCTGGACGAAGAGGTGTCTACCGCGCAGCGGTTGTACCAGTCGGCGGCCGCAGTCCGTCGCCGCGATCAGCAGACCTGGGAAGAGTCCGAAGCGGTTGAGCGCGCCGGTCGCCTCGAAGTGGCGGCAGCCCAGGCCCGGCTGGAGGCGCTGACCGCGGCCGCGGCGGGTCTGGCCGACCCAGTCGGTCGCGACATGGTCGCTGGTGCCGCTGGCGCCATCGGCCCTGTGTCAGCTCTGCTCGACGTGCCCAATAATTGGGCTGCGGCCGTCGGGGCCGCTCTTGGTGACTGGGCCGACGCGGTCGCATTTGAAAGCGCAACAGAAATGACGGGCGCCGTCGGCGGTCTCAAGACCAGCGGTCGGGGAGGCGTCAGGGTCGTCAGAAAGGCCCCTCCTGGCCCCGCCCAGCTGGCGGCGACACGGCAAACCGCGGCGGAGCGGGGCGTCGAAGTCCTGGTCGACCATCTCGGCCCCGAGGCCGAACCAACGCTGGCGGCGGTGATGCTTGGAGATGTTGTGACTGTCGAGGGCTGGAGTGCCGGCTGGAGGCTGGTCCAGCGTCATCCTGAACTGCGGGCAGTGACACCAGAGGGCGACTTGATAACGGCCACGGGG
>JAICND010000294.1 GCA_025929005.1 Acidimicrobiia bacterium | reverse complement strand
CGGGATCTACCGGCTCCGCCAGCACATCGACCAGCTCGACCGCCAGGTCGTCCAGCTGCTGGCCCGCCGCCAGGATCTGGCCCTCGCGATCGGACGCACCAAGGCCGAGCGTGGACTGCCGATCTACATGCCGGACCGCGAGGCCGAACTTTTGGCGGTCATCGAAGAGGAGGCTGCCCACGCCGGCATCGATGCCGGTCATGTCCGGGCCCTGTTTCAGCTGGTATTGGCTGAGTCGCGGCGGCTACAACAGCAACTGCGGGCCAGAGCGGGATCGATCGACTCAATTCAGTAGGCTCCGATGATGGATGATCGGGCCTCCCAATACCTCGCCAGGGTCGGCGCCGTCGAGCAGCGCCTTGTGGCCAACGCTCGACCTCTCACGGGTCTCTCTCCCGAGGACGCGGCCACGGGCGAGCGATGGGAGGCAAGTCAGGTCTGGGGTCATATCACCGAATTTGTCCCTTATTGGATCGAAGAGATCGAGGAGGTGATTGACCGGTACCAGGGTGAGCCTGTGCCGTTTGGTCGGACCACTACCGACCCGGATCGAATAGCAGGCATCGAGTCAGGGAAGTCGATGGACTTCGAAACTCATCTTCATTGGCTTGGCGTGCATCTCACGGATCTGAGAGGTTTCCTGAGCGCGCTCCCGGAGGGGGCATGGTCCGTGGTCGGGCTTCACTCGCGCCTGGGTCCTATGAGCCTGGAACAAATGATCGAGCGGATGCTGGTCGGCCACCTCGAAGAGCACGCCAGCCAGTTGGAAGCTATCGGGAGCTAGGCGAGCGCCACCAACGACATCAACTGTTGGCGGACCTCGCGTACCGCCGCTGTGGAGCGATCGGCCCGGCTGAGCAATAGCCCACCCTCGATGGAAGTGACTGCCAGGAGTGCCACCCCTTCAGCCCGGTCTGTAGGAAAACCTAGCTCGACCAGTCCGGCGCGGATGAGTTCGGTCCAACGTCGGTAGGCCGCCCGGACCGCTCCCGCTACTTCGTCGACGGAGGGAGCAAGCTCGAGGGTAACGGTGGCGATCGGACAACCTTCGGTGTAGTCCGACCGTTCTAACCAGCGGGCGATGCCACCAGTGATGCGTCCCACGAACTCGACGGGATCCTTGGACCTCTCCCGCGCCCAGGCGATGAGTGCCTCCATCTCCGACGACGCCACCGCGACCGATTCGGCTGCAATCTGCTCCTTGCCGCCGGGAAAGTGGAAATACAGGGAACCCCGAGGAGCACCGCTCTCCTCGAGAATCTGGGACACGGGAGTGCCGTGATAGCCCTGACGTCTGAAGAGATTGGCGGCCGTCTCCAGGGTTCTCAGGCGAGCATCGGTGGTACGGGGCATTGCATTCCATTCTATGACGGTTGACAGACATAAATCTAGTATGTATGATGACCGTCATAGTAACCAGGAGAGATATGGACTATCGAATGGACACTTTCAAATTCGCCACCCCTTCGACCAAAGGCCGCCACCGCCGCCAGGTGCGGAGTCTGCCTTTCGTCACGCAGATGGTCGATGTTGGCGGTCTGGGTCTTGAGATCGATCCCATCGAACTGCTGGCGGATCTCGATCCCGGTTTTCTTCCGACTCCGGAGGGCTCCTGGCCGGTCGCCTGAGGCAGCTAGCTGGTCGGAGCCAGGCCGTGCTGTGTATCGGCGATTAGGTATTGGACCAACTTTCGCAAGGCCTCATCGTTACTCGCTCCCTCCGCCAGGGCGGTCTTGACGACCTGGATCTGCCGATCAGCCGAAGTGCCTTCCTTGACGATGTCACGGGCCCGTTCGACGTGTGGCACGCAGCCGAGTTCCTCGGCATCGGGGGTGATCATCTCGATCATCTCCTCGACCAGATCTGCGAAGGGAACCAGGATGCCCCGGCCGAAGTCCATGAGGCTTCCTTCGATTCCGTAGCGCTGGGCTCGCCAGATGTTCTCAGAGATCAGCATCGGCGCATACTGCCGCCACCGTTGATTGCCTCGACGGAGTCGGTACAGCATGTGCAGGATCGACAGGTAGAGCGCCGCAATAGTGACGGAGTCCTCAACTCGAGTGCAAACATCGGTGATCCGCATCTCGAGAGTGGGGAACCGGGCAGAGGGGCGGACATCCCACCAGATCTTGGATGAGTCTTCGATGATGCGTGCCCGGACCAGGACGTCGACATGACGCTGATACTCGCTCCAGGAGGCGAACTCCTCGGGGAGACCAGTGCGGGGCATGGTCCTAAAGGTCGTGATGCGGTAGCTCTTGAGACCGGTGTTGCGAGTCCCCCAGAACGGTGATGAGGTTGACAGAGTGAGCAGGTGGGGGAGGAAGTACCTCACCTGATTCATGAGATCGATGCGCAAGTCGGGATCTTCGATGCCGGCATGCACGTGCATCCCACAAATCACCATCCGCCGGGCCACCATGCCTAGATCCTCGGCCATTACTTTGTAGCGGTCGCGATCGGTGTGCTGCTGCTCCCACCAGAGGGCGAAGGGGTGGGTGGAGGCCGCCATGATGGCCGCACCATGTTCGCCCAGGATCCGCGAGAGGGTGGATCGCATCGTCCCGAGTTCGGCGCCTGCCTGGACTACGTCGTCATTGACGTCGGTCGCAACCTCGATCTGAGCTCGCAGAAACTCAGGCACCACCCGCACTCCTAGTGCCTCCTGTGCCTGGGTCCACATGTCGGGACTGGGGTCGCTGACCAGCTCGCCCGAATTGCGATCCACCAGGAGATACTCCTCCTCGACCCCGACGGTGAAAGCTGGGCGTGGGATCACGTACATTTCTCCGTTGTCTAGTCGGTCGGCACCGGTGACGCGACTAGCGGCCGAACCTTTCTAGGACCAACTGGCGCTCTTCCTCGCAGTCAGCCCGGGCGAGGCACCCTTCCAGGTGATCGTTCACGAGGCCCATGGTCTGCATGAAGGCATACACGGTGGTGGGGCCGACAAAGGTGAACCCCCGCCTCTTGAGCTCAGCCGCGAGCACACGCGAGCCCTCGGTGGTTGGGAGTATCTCGATCGGAGCCGTCTGTGATCGCTGGCCGTGCTGTCCCCAGAAGTAAACGGCCAGGGATCCATATTCCTCGATCAGGTCAAGAGACCGGCGGGCATTGTTAATGGTCGACTCGATCTTGGCTCGG
>JAICND010000187.1 GCA_025929005.1 Acidimicrobiia bacterium | reverse complement strand
GTCCCGCCGACGCCGGATGCATTTGCGGATGCACTTCAGATTCTGTTGGAGGACGAGGCGCGCCGCCAGGGCATGGCTCGTGAGGCGATCGAGACTGCACGCCGCGCCACCTGGGATGCCGCGGTGGACAACACCGAGGCAATCTACACGGCCAGGATGGCATGACCCGGGTTGCCCCCCTGGAGGTGGTCGGTACTACCTCGGATGACCGTCGCGTGGGCCGGCCACAAAGTAGGACTCGCGCCGCCGCCCGCTGGACCGCCGCCTTCGACATCCTTCTCATCATCGGCGGCCTGATCATCCTTCACATCTCGGTCTCCGGGCCTATCCCAAGCGGCGGCGACGGCGGCAACTGGCTCGCTCTGGCCCGGGAGGCCTTGGGAGAGGACGTGATGGCGGCCGACGTGGTCTACGAGCCGGTCTTCATTGAGGTGCTGGGCTGGCTGCTGTCGGTTCTGGGACCGGTGAATGGGCTCTTGGCGTCCGCCCTGCTGGCAGACGCTCTGCTGGTGACAGCGGTTTATCTAATGGTGAGCCGGGCCGGTCGTGGGCCGGGGCTCGTCTCGGCGGCCATGGTCGGTGTGGCTGGCTATCGGCTAGAGGCCTACGCCTGGGGGGCGTACCCACAGATGCTCGCCATCGGCCTGGGCCTGCTGACTGTGTGGGCTGCGGTCCGGTTCGTCTCGTCGGGCCGCTGGTGGTGGCTGGCCCCGGTCGGTGCCGGTGCAGTCGCCGTTCTGGCGACACACAAGCTGGTCGGCGGCCTGATGCTCATGGCGATTCCTGCGGCCGCGCTGCATGCTGTCTGGGTGGAACGTTTCCGCCGCGAGTCGTGGAAGTGGGCGGGCCTCGTGGTCTTGCTCGTCGGCGCGGTCGGCGTCTTCTTCGTCGCATCGTGGCTGGGAGCGTCGGCTCAGGGTGTCGAGCCCACCCTCAACCCCCTCGGACTGAGTCAAGTGGAGCAGCTCGTTTTCGTCTTCGAGGAGGCCCCGATTCCCTGGGTGATCCTCACGGTGGTCGCATTCATCGGCCTCGGGTCGAGGTCATGGAGCTGGGGTGCTGGTCCGGTGATTTCCGCTTCCTTCGGCTGGGTTGCCTCATCGATCGTGGCGTTTGCGGTCCTCGGCGAGCCCCGGATCCTGATCCAGGCCCAGGTGGCCATGGTTCCGGTGGCGGTCCTGATGATCTGGCGCTGGTGGCGCGATCGCGAGCAGGCTTCGGGGTGGAGGCGGGCTGCTCCGATGGCCCTGGGGTTCCTCGCCATTGCCACGCTCGGATCCGTCGTGTTGACCGGGCTGCACCGCTACGACCTGGCCGCCGACTGGTATCGAGTCGTCGGGGAGCGCGAGTTGGGTGCGCTCGCCGGACTTAGAGATATCGTCGAGCCGGGGGATGTCGCGATCGCATCAAGTGGGCCGAACGGAAACCCCATCGGATGGTGGGTGCAGGGTTACGCCGGAATACCGACTATGACCAGCATTGACGAAGCCTTCCTCGCCTTCCCCGACGAGAGAGAGCAGGCAGAAGTCACGTCCGAGTTATTTGCCGCTTCCCCGGAAGAGGCCGCCGGCTTGATGGAGAGCCATGGGGCGCGGTTTCTGATTCTCGACAGACGAGGGGCTCACGCCGGCTGGGCCAGCCGCGGACAGCCGGAGCTTGTCCATGTCTCTGACGGCACACTTTGGATACTGATGGTTCGCGATGGGCCTCGATAGACCACCTTGTACGGCCCTGACTGCTCGCGAAGAGTCAGAGGGGAACGCAGAGGCGACGAATAGACCAGGAGCAGGACCCAGCGGGAGCGTCCCGCCTCGGGTTGACCAATTCCTAGCCCGTCTCGGGCTCATTGCGACTGCGGGGTTCAGCTTCTCCGCTGGGATGAAGGTTTATCAAGGGGCAGGCGTATGGCCCCCGTCGGTCGCTGTCGGGTTGGGCCTCTACGTGTGCGCTCTCCTTTGTCTTGTGTCCGCTTTCGTTCTCGCCGACCCACGTAGTAGGCGGTCTCAAGGACTAATTGCGACCGTGATTGTCGCTGCACTGATCTCACTCGTCGCGTATGACATCGCTTTCGGAGGTCGGGAGTATGGCACCGACGCGATTGCATTTGCGCATGCGGGGGCCGAATTGCTTCTTGACGGGTCCAACCCCTACAGCGCGCCTTCCGACACCGTATCGGTGACGGTGGATCGGTTCGGAGTTCCAGAAACCTTCATCACCAGGACGAGTAATGGCCAGGTGATCGATCAGCTTATTTCCTATCCGGCCGGGCACGTCATTGCCTACACGGGTGCCCTCGCACTTGGAGTCGATGAGCTGCGCTGGGCGACGCTGTTCTTCGAGGTTGCTGCTTTGGCCGTGATTTGGCTGGCGCTTTCGACGACTGCGCGCTTCGTGGTGCCAATCGTCCTGTTGGTGGAACCCAACTTGGTTGTCAGTTTCACGACCGGTGGATTGACCGATTGGCTATGGGTTCTTCCGCTGGCGGTCTGTGCAGTCTTCCTTCATCGGATGCAGTTCACCTATGCCGGGTTGGCCCTCGGAATCGCATGCGCAGTCAAGCAACAACCCTGGTTTGCGGTCCCGTTCGTCGTGGCGTGGGTCGTGATGCAGACCCAAGGCTCGGAAGCAGACCTACGACGCTCGGCTCGTCTTGGTCTGGTAGGGGGCCTCATAGGTGGATTCGCAGCGTTGAATCTGCCGTTCTTCATTTGGTCTCCTCCAGATTGGATGAGCGGAGTCCTGAGCCCGCTACTTAGCGACCTGGTGCCGGACGGACAGGGGCCCTCGCTTCTAGCGTCGCGCGGATTCCTCCCTGTGTCACCGACGGCCTTCACGGTCACTATGGCTGTGGCCTTAGGGCTAGCGCTGATCTTGTATGTCAAGTGGTTTGTTCGTCTGCAGGACGCCTTGTGGATCTTGCCGCCAATCGTGCTTTTTCTCAGCTATCGATCCTTCCACAGTTACATGATCTATTGGCTTCCTATTGCCGTCTTGTGGCTCGACTTGAGGTCAAACCAAGTAGAGCGAGAAACGGAGACTCGCAGACTGACCCGCCAGTCACGGTGGTGGGTTGGAAGCGCGGCCCTCGCATTGCTCACCGTAGCCGGACTATCAATAGGTAATGCATTGAATCGGGATGACATCCGAATCGCCTCGGTCGATCCATCGATTGAGCACGGTGTAGTCACTGCCATGAATGTTGAGATCACGAATCCCGGCATCCATGCAGTCATTCCCGTGTTCGAGGTTTACTGGGGCGGCTGGCCCGTACCATGGTTGGTGGAAGGCGACCCCAAGCTCAATCCTGGGCAGACGAGGAGCCTCCGCATCGTCCCCGCGGACCCTGACTCCATCCCGCCGTCGCGACTGACGGCAGAGGGTCTTCGTCGCATCTTGCCGTTCAGAGTCAGGGTCAACGAGGAAGGCGAGCGTCGATACGGCGTAAGTGCTCTGGTGCGCCCGACGCCCACCGCCGACTCGATCGTTAACCCCGCATTCGCACTCTGGAATGAGGCTGGTGACCTCAATCGACATCCATTCGGCTGGAGTCTGGGCCGGCAAGCACCGTTGGCCTCGGAGGCAAATGTGGCTCCCATCGGAAGCGGGCGCGGGGTTGTAGGTCAGATCCGGAACCAGGCGACGCCAGGTCAAGAATGGGCGGAAGTATCGCTCCTTCAGGATGTGGGCTCACTAGGCGGATGCTATGAGTTGACCCTCAATACGTCGGATCTCTATTCACTTGACGCCTTTGGAAGCCCGACTCGAGCTCTTGGATTGCAGGTCGCGCAGGCTGGCAAGTCGATGTGGTTTGTACCATCGGATATCACCGACATCCGCGCGACCACCCTCACCGATGGGACACGGGTGATTGAGTTCCCAGCGGAAGAAGACGTCTTGGAGACTTTCGTTCTGGACTTGAGGGTGCATGCGGACCAGCTCGGAATCCGATTGGGGGCCCGTGCGTCTGTGAAGATATTTAACGCCCTTCACCAAAGCCAGGATGGCCCGCAGGAAATTCGGGTCTCCGAGTTCCGAGAAGCTAATTGCGGACGCTACGGGTATGAGCCTCCAGGATGGCTACTCGACTAAGACGAACGCGAGCTGAGATCCATTGGGCGACCATGATGGCTGGGAGCCCCGAAAGATCAGGACAGGCTCGGTGCCAGGTTCGACGGTGTAGATCGCCTCACCAGAACCACTGTCCCCTGTCATGGCGAGCATCGTGCCATCTGGTGACCATGACGGATCAGCCCCTCCAGTAACGAAACTGACTTCCGAACTTGCTACTTCGATGGTGTAAAGATCGGACCCCCCGGCCGCGCTTTCACCCACGAATGCAATTGTTGATCCATCCGGTGACCACGAAGGGTCATCTCCATCAGTTAGGAAGTCGACCTCGCCGGATTCCAAATC
>JAICND010000362.1 GCA_025929005.1 Acidimicrobiia bacterium | reverse complement strand
GAAGTCGTCGGCCGGGACGTAGATCGCCTGAAGGGAGGTGATCGACCGACCCTTCAGGGAGGTAATCCTCTCCTGCAGGAATCCCATCTCCCCCGCCAGGGTGGGCTGGTAACCCACCGCCGAGGGCATCCGGCCCAGTAGGGTCGAGACCTCCGAGCCGGCCTGGGTGAAGCGGAAGATGTTGTCGATGAAAAGGAGCACGTCCTGACGCTGCACGTCCCGGAAGTATTCGGCCATGGTCAGCGCCGACAGGGCGACCCGCAGCCGGACTCCCGGCGGTTCGTCCATCTGCCCGAAGACCAGGGCGGCCTTGGCCAACACCCCTGACTCCATCATCTCGAGATAGAGGTCGTTGCCTTCGCGGGTCCGCTCCCCCACCCCAGCAAAGACCGATACGCCGCCGTGCTGTTGAGCTACGCGGCGGATCATCTCCTGAATCAGAACTGTCTTGCCTACTCCTGCGCCGCCGAAGAGGCCGATTTTGCCTCCCTTGAGGTAGGGGCATATCAGGTCGAGGACCTTGATGCCCGTCTCGAAGATCTCCTTCTGTGGCGCGACGTCCTCGAACAGGGGGGGCTGGCGATGAATCGGCCATCGCGGCTCGGCGAACTCCTGGTCAGGAGCATCGAGCGACTTCCCCCAGACATTGAAGATGTGGCCGAGAGTTTGATCACCGACCGGCACCGAGATGGGTTCGCCCATGTTGCGGACCACCGATCCCCGGATCATGCCATCGGTTGGCGCCATGGCGATCGCCCGGATCTTGTTATGACCCAGGTGTTGGGCGGTTTCCGCCACGACTGTCCGGTTCTCACCACCGATGGTGAAATCGATCTCCAGGGCGTGCAAGAGTTCCGGCAGCCCGTCGGGGGGAAACTCGACGTCAACCACCGGACCGGCCACCTTCACAATTCTGCCTACGGCTACCTCTTCGCTCACAACCTCATCCTTTCGTCAAAGCTTCGGCCCCACCAACGATCTCAGAAATTTCAGTAGTGATCTCCGCCTGCCGGGCACGGTTGGCTGCCACGGTCAGAACGCGGATCAAGTCGTCGGCGTTATCGGTGGCAGCCTTCATCGCCCGCCGCCTCGCCGAATGCTCGGAGGCCGACGCCTCCAGGAGCATGTTGAAGATCACCGCCTCGACGTATCTCGGCAAGAGCCGGTCGAGGATTTCCTCGGGAGAAGGCTCATAGGAGTAAGCCACAGCCGGACCGGTCGTTCCGCCGGGCGGCTCGATCGGCAATAGGTCGTAGCGGGTGGGTACCTGGGTGAGAGCAGACTGGAATCGCGTAAAGTAGGCCTCCACCCGGTCGACCTCCTCGGAAACGTACGCCTCCATGACGACGTTGGCCACGGCCCGGGCGTCGCCGTAGCCGGGAGTGTCAGTCACTCCCAGGAAGACTCGGGAAATTCGGTAGCCGCGGTAGCGGAAGTAGGTCTGCGCCTTCTTGCCGATCGCGAAGATCCTGACTTCCTTACCTTCGCGCCTGAGATCGATGATCCGCTGCTCGGCCATCCGGATGATCGTTGACGCGTACGCCCCGGCCAGGCCGCGGTCGGAGGAGACGACCACGATCCCGACATGACGAACATCGCGTGAGGCGAGCAGCATGTGAGCTACCGACCCGGAAACCCCGCCAACGTTTTGGATCACCTCGATCAACTTTGCGGTGTAAGGCTTGGAAGCCACCACCCGGCCGATGGCTTTGGGTATGCGAGACGCAGCAATGAGCTCCATGGCCCGGGTGATCTTTTGCGTCGCCTGGACGCTGCGGATCCGCCGCCTGGTGTCACGAAGCTCAGCGCTCGCCATACGGGGTCAATCCGCAGCCTGGAAGGATTCCTTGAAGGAGTTGATGGCCTCCTGCAGCCGCTCCTCCTTGGGAAGGTCGCCGGTAGTCCGGATGTGTTCGAGCAGATCGGGGTAACGCTCGCCAACGAAGCGCCGCAGTCCTCCCTCGAAATTGCGGACCTTGTCGACCGGGACCGAGTCCATCGAGCCATTGGTCACCGCGTAGATGGCGATGATTTGTTCTT
Source organism: Acidimicrobiia bacterium (assembly GCA_025929005.1). Lineage (GTDB taxonomy): Bacteria > Actinomycetota > Acidimicrobiia > Spongiisociales > ZC4RG35 > JAICND01. Next base: position 712 of record JAICND010000362.1, on the reverse strand, counting down.
CCACCGGCACTGGTGCGAATTGCCCCTGCTTGAGCACTTCCACGACCCTGCGGCCTCGCTCCAACTGGGCCAACGAGGCGGCATCGAGTTCGGAACCAAACTCGGCGAACGCGGCCAACTCGCGGAACTGGGCGAGATTGAGGCGCAGTGGACCGGCGATCTTCTTCATGGCCTTCACCTGGGCGTTGCCGCCCACCCGGGAAACCGAAATGCCGGCGTTCATGGCCGGGCGGATTCCCTGATAGAAGAGGTCGGCCTCGAGGAAGCACTGACCATCGGTGATGGAAATCACGTTGGTGGGTATGTAGGCGGAAACGTCGTTAGCCTTGGTCTCGATGACCGGAAGCCCGGTCAGCGAACCGCCGCCAAGTTCCTCTGAGAGCTTGGCACATCGCTCCAGCAGACGGCTGTGAAGATAGAAAACGTCGCCCGGATAGGCCTCGCGGCCTGGCGGCCGCCGTAGGAGCAGCGAGATCTCGCGGTAGGCAACGGCCTGTTTGGAGAGATCGTCGTAGATCACGAGGGCGTGCTCGCCTTTGTACATCCAGTATTGGCCCAACGCCGAGCCGGTGTAGGGGGCGTACATCTGGAGGGCGGCGGGATCGGAGGCGGGGGCATTGACCACCACCGTGTACTCCATGGCGCCGGCCCGTTCCAAGACGTCGACCACCTCTGCCACAGTGGACGCCTTCTGACCGATGGCGACGTAGAT
>JAICND010000303.1 GCA_025929005.1 Acidimicrobiia bacterium | reverse complement strand
CTCACCGGAGCTCGATACGACGCTGGGGACTTTCCGGCTGAGATTCACGCCGAGCTATTCAAAGTCTGCGACCTCGACGGTTCACCAATCCCCGACGAAGAAATGCCTCTCACAATCGCCCTCACCAAGCGGGTTGCGGCTCATCGGCCGCTGCGATTCTGTGGTCTTGATGGGACCTGGCGAACCATTGAAGCTACCGCCCTTCCGTTGGTTGGTCAGGGCCAGCGCTTGCTGGGCTCGGTGGCAATGTTCTGGGAGATCGACCCTTGAGAATCACCCTTTGCGGCACCCGGGGTTCGGTGGGGAGGGCTGGTGGAAACACAGTCCGCTACGGCGGCGACACCTCTTCAGTGGCGGTGGAGGGACGCAATGGCGACCTGCTCATCCTCGACGCCGGCTCCGGCATCGCCAATGCCCACGATCTCATCGGCCCTGAGGTCAGCCGCATCGACATCCTTCTGACCCATTTGCACATGGATCACATCCAGGGGCTCGGATTCTTTCGGCCTCTCTACAACCCCGCCATCGAGACCCACATCTGGGGCCCTGTCTCTACCACCGCCGGTCTCGCCAGCCGGTTGAGCCGTTACCTCTCGCCACCTCTGTTCCCGGTTCGCCTCCGCGACCTTCAGTCTCTTCATCTCCACGACGTGCAGCCCGGTCCATTTGAGGTTCCGGGGTTTTCGGTTACGGCCGACCTGGTGATCCATCCGGGGCCAACCCTTGGATACCGTGTCGAGGAGAACTCGCACAGCCTGGCCTACCTGCCCGATCATGAACCCGTATTGGGATCACCAGACCTGACCGAGCCGGCTTGGTTGTCGGGCCTAGCGGTCATCCAGGACGTCGATCTGTTGATCCACGACGCCCAATACGCTGAAGACGAATACCGGACCAAGGTCGGCTGGGGACACAGCAGTTACCGCCAGGCCCTCACTCTTGCTCACACCGCCGGAGTGCGAAGCCTGGTGACGTTTCACCACGATCCCGAGCACAGCGACATGGAACTCGACCGACTCCACGAGGAGCTACGCGCCGAAGATCCGCAGTTCGAATTGGTGGCGGGGTTAGCCGGATTGGTTCTCGACGTCTGAAAGCACCGAGAGGAAGTTGCCCGCCGGGTCCTTGAACCAAGCGATAGCCGGTCCGTGGTCGTCGCGGTGGATGCCCCTGTCATCGGCACCCTCATACCGTTCGAAGGCGACCCCTTTGGCGGCGAGGAAGGCGACCGCCTTCTCAATGTTGTCGACCGGGAAGTTGAGCACGGTGTAGGTGGCAGGCTCATGATCTTCCTTTGGATAAATGAATACACGGTGGCCGTTCTCGAAATGAAGAACCAGGCCCATCATGTCATCACTTACCTTGATCCCAAGATCGTCGCCGTAGAACTTCTTGGCAGCGGCGATGTCATTGGTCGAGAATCCGCTGAATGCCTGGACGGATCCGAACATGATTGCCCCTTTCAGTCGGACGTTCCAAATGTACCGGCGCTGTGTCGCTACGCCGACTTGATCCGACACTGGGGATATACCGTGCCGTTGCGAAAAAGGCGCTCCGACAGCAGGTCGAGATTGACGAAGAAGTCATCGGGGAACGCCTTCTCGCCGTCAAGGAAGGTGATGGCCGAGTAGATCAGTTTGGCCATCAGCGCCAGATTATCGGGATCACCGGGACCGGTTTGGCTACCCCCTTCAGTGCTGCTTCCCGGACTTCACCAACATTGACAAATCCGGCCTCGGCGACCGTCTCGGCGCTGGCCACGATCTCCTCCCCGCCGGCCAGGGCGGAAACTCTGGCCGCGATGTGAACACCGACCCCGCTGTAGTCCGACCCGACCTGATTGGCCTCGGCGGTGTGGAGTCCAATCCGGACCATGGGAGCGAAGCCCGTGCTGATGCGATGGTCACGCAACCGCTGCTGGATGTTGATGGCGCACTCGATCGCATTGATGGCCGAGTCGAAGGCCACGAAAAAGCCATCGCCGGTGGAGTTGGCGACCTCACCGCCTTTGCGACTGAACTCGCTTCGCAAGGCTTCGTCGTGCCACCGGAGCAACTGGTCCCAGGCCTGGTCACCCAGCATCTCGGCCAGATTGGTGGAACCGACTATGTCAGTGAACATGAACGTCTTGTGGATCGAGGCCGGTCCGTCACGACGATCGGCGGCCGCCTGCATCTCGCTGCGAATCACCTCGATGTCGCGTTGGGCTCCGAGCGTGGTCAACCCATTGAGAGCGGCCTCTAATTCGAGATCGGCCTCGTCCACATCGTGCAGCGCCCGCAGCGACTTGGAGAGGAGCCAGCGCGATATCGCAGCCTCATAGGGCGCAGGGACCCGGCTCCACAGGTCGAGGGCCCGGCGCAGACGGGGAATCGCTTGGGCATATTCGGACTCCGCCAACAACACCCGGCCCCACGCCAACTCGCGATCGGCCTGCATGGCCAGGGCGTTGTAACTCTCGACCAGCGTTGTCAGATCTTCAGCCCCCTTGCGAGCGGCGACCACCTCACCGGCGGCAATGGCGATCTCGATGTACGCGGGAAGCATGCGTGCGGTGGCCCAGCTGTCGGCGGACTGTTCGTCGAGTGCCGATTTGATCCCGCTGAAAGCGGTCCTGATGTTGCCTCTGGCTAGGCGGATCAGCGAGAAGACGGGTTGCGTGTGTCGACCGAGACGATGAGCTTCTTTGAGGGCCTCTTCGGCGCCGTCGAGATCACCTCGCCGGTAGCGCAATTGGGCAAGGGAGTAGAACCCGTCGGCCATGGGCGGGGTGGCGTTGTAGGCGGCGAGCTCCCTGGTCGCTTTGATGAGTTCTTCTTCCGCCCGCTCCCACGACCCGGTCTGGGCAACGATCTCAGCCCGGTGGACCCGACATACTCCGGGAAAGCCGGAGATCGACTGCTTCTCGCACCACTTTTCGGTCGCCTCGGTCCATTCACCGGCCCGCTGATAGTCGGCCAGGTCCCGGCAAACGGATATCACTCCGCAATAGGTGACCCCCGTAATCAATGGCGACAGTTCGCCGTTGAGAGCAGCCAGGGTCGCTTCCTCCATACGCCCGAAACCATCAGCCACTT
>JAICND010000066.1 GCA_025929005.1 Acidimicrobiia bacterium | reverse complement strand
TTCCAGATGAGATCGCCGACCCGCTGGAACCCGAACATCGAATAGAAGATGAAGAACGGCACCATCGGTATGCCCCGGGTGGCGTACGAGGACCCGGCCGCAGTCCACGACGCCAACGAGCCCGCTTCGGTGATTCCCTCCTCGAGGATCTGCCCGTCCTGGGACTCGGCGTATGAGAGGAGCATGGAGGCGTCCACCGGCTCGTAGAGCTGGCCGCGAGAGGCGTAGATCTTGAGCTCCCGGAACAGCGAGTCCATGCCAAAGGTCCGGGCTTCGTCCGGCACGATCGGCACGACTCTCGGTCCAAACTCGGGAACCCGGCAAAGGTTGCGAAGAAGCCGGGTGAAGGCAGTGGTGGTAGAAGCTTGTGCCTTGCCCGATCCGGCGTAAACCTCGGAGAACGCCTCTGGCCCCGGCAGGGTGAGCGGGCTGCGGACTCGCACTACTCGCGACGGCAGCGCTCCGTGCAGTACCTTGCGGTGCTCCATCAGATACTGGAACTCAGGGGAGTCTTCGGCAGGACGGAAGTAGGGCGGCTCCCGATCGCCCGCCAATGACTCCTCGGGAATCTCCTCCTGAAGAAATAGCCGCTCGCGCAACTCGCGCAGTTGTGCGTTGGTCAACTCCTTGATCTGGTGGGTGGCGTTGCGGCCCTCCACGTCAGGGCCGAGGGTCCATCCTTTGATGGTTTTGGCGAGTATGACGGTGGGAGCTCCCGTGAGTTCGGTAGCCACTTTGTAAGCGGCATAGACCTTCCGGTAGTCGAGACCGCCCCTCCGCAGTGCCCATATCTGGTCATCCGTCCAGTCTTTGACCAGGGCCAGGGTGCGGGGGTCCTTGCCAAAGAAGTGCTCGCGGACGTAGGCGCCGTTCTCGGCCTTGTACCTCTGGTACTCGCCATCGACGGTATCGGTCATTACCTGAACGAGGGCACCTTCCCTGTCGGCGTCCAGGAGTGGGTCCCAGCCACTACCCCAGATGACCTTGATGACATTCCACCCGGCGCCGCGGAAAACCGCTTCAAGTTCCTGGATGATTTTGCCGTTGCCACGGACTGGTCCGTCAAGACGCTGCAGGTTGCAGTTGACGACCCAGATCAGATTGTCGAGCTTTTCGCGTGAGGCAAGCGAGATCGACCCCAGGGTTTCGGGTTCGTCGACCTCGCCATCGCCGACAAAGCACCAGATCTTCGACTCGGAGGTGTCATCCAGACCCCGGTTGTGGAGATAGCGGTTGAACCGGGCGTGGTAAATCGAGTTGATCGGGCCAAGCCCCATCGAGACAGTCGGGTATTCCCAAAAGTCCGGCATCAAGCGCGGATGGGGATACGAGGAGAGGCCCTTCTCGCCGATTTCGAACCTGAAGTTGTCGAGGTGGGTTTCGTCGAGCCGTTTCTCGAGGAAGGCCCGCGCATAGATCCCGGGCACAGCGTGGCCCTGGAAGTAGACATGATCGCCCGGGCTGCCGTCGTCTTTTCCCCGGAAGAAGTGGTTGAAGCCGACCTCATAGAGAGTGGCAGAGGAGGCGTAGGTGGAGAGATGCCCGCCGATGCCTTTCTCATGATGGTTGGCCTTGACCACCATCACGGCGGCATTCCATCGAATGAAGCGCCTGATCCGCCGTTCTAGATCGCCGTCACCGGGGAATTCAGGTTCGTCCTCTGGTGGGATCGTGTTTACGTACGGAGTCGTGATGGCGTGGGGAACTCCGATATTCGCCTGATGGGCCTTTGCGAGGAGCTTTGCCAGTATGAATCGGGCCCGGGTGGGCCCGTACCGGGAGACCAGGTCGTCCAACGACTCGAGCCACTCGGCGGTTTCGGTCGGGTCCTGGTCGTAAAGCTGGTGGACGAACTCGTCGGGGAGAACCCGTCTGAACTCCTCTTGATCGGCATGACGGCCCGGAGGGCTATTCATAAGCCGAGCCTATCAGTGGGCCGAAATCAGATTTCGGTCTCAGCCAGTTGGGCGGATCGTTTGGCGCGATTCGACCCAATCGTCGACCAGAGCCATGAACTCGGCCGGGGCCTCCAGCTGGGGACAATGTCCGGCATCCTCCATCACTTTCACACTCCAATCGGCTCGTTGTGACGACAGCCAGTCGATACCAGAGCCGGCGACGACCCGGTCGTGACCGCCCTTGATGACGAGAGTGGGTGCTTCGATCCGGGCGACCGTCGCCGCCAGCCTCTTGCGTGCTGCCAGATGCTTGCCCGTTGACCGGCCCGATCCAACCAGTGCCGCGACGGCCCATGGCTGATGACGGCGGGCGGTGGCCAACGCCAACGAAGCGGCGATCACGTCTTTCGGGACCCGGTCCGGGTGGTGGCACACGATCGACAAAGTATCCGCCATCTGACGGGCCGGACTCGCCGAGCGCCAGTAGCGACGGATCATGTCTGGACCCACAAACGGCACCCCCTGCAAGAGCAGACGTTTGGCGACCAGGCGGTCGAGAGTGGGATCCTGCAAACGCGGAGGAGTGGCGGGGGCAACCAGGATGAGCGACTCGACCAGATCCGGTCGAGCGGCTGCCACGAAGAGCGACACGAGCCCGCCCATCGAGTTCCCGATCAGAAGCGCTGGTTGGTCCTGAGCGGCGAGGAGATCGATGACGGCTCGGCAGTGGGTGGCAAGTCCATACCTACGGGCCGGGGGCGAGTACCCGAAGCCGGGAAGGTCAGGAGCGAGCACGTGTCCGTAACGCGTGAGGCCTGAAGCAACGGTCATCCAATTGAGGTGGGCGCCCCCGAGACCATGAACAGCAACGACAGGCGCGCCGCTCCCCCCGAAATCGTGGACATAGATCGTTCCATGTTGAAGACGGAGGAATTCGCCTGGCACCTGCATCAAATTAGACGGAACCCGGGAGCATGCAGGAAGAAGCCGTAACTCGGTTTAACTTGGCTGCCAATGCGCATCCTCCTGGTTTCCACCTACGAGCTGGGTCACCAACCGCTCCACTTGGCCTCACCGGCGGCCCGCTTGTTGGCCGACGGACACGAGGTGCGCTGTCTTGACCTGGCGGTGGAGCATTGGGACACCGAACGGTTCGCCTGGGCGGACCAGGTCGCGTTTTCGGTGCCCATGCACACGGCGATGCGGCTGGCGGTGCCGGCCGTCGATCGGGTGATGATCGAGCGGCCGGAATTGTCGGTTGCCTTCTATGGCCTCTATGCCGCTATTGGTCCCCAGACGCTGTCGGCCACTCGCATTGTGGGCGAGTACGAGGACGAGTTGTCGCGATGGGCCGCAGGCGCCGTCGACGGCCACCACAGCAGGATCGATCTGGGCAAGAAGTCGTTTCTAAAACCGGCCCGGCACCTGCTCCCATCACTCGACCTCTACGCCAAACTCGAGATCGAAGGAGAGCGACGATTGGCCGGCTATGTCGAAGCCAGCCACGGCTGCCGGCATCGTTGTCGCCACTGCCCGATTCCGGCGGTTTACGACGGCCGCTACCGGGTCACCGGACTCGAGACTGTGCTCGCCGATGTCGGCCAGTTGATGGAGATGGGCGCTAGACACATCACTTTCGGCGATCCCGACTTTCTCAATGCCCCTCGATATGCCCTCGATGTGCTCAGGGAAGTGAGCCTCTCCTTTCCAGGTCTCACCTTCGACCTCACGGTCAAGGTCGAGCACATCCTCCAACACTCCGAAATCTGGCACGAGCTGGCCGCCCTCGGCGTGGTCTTCGTCGTGTCAGCCTTTGAGACCACCAACGATCAAGTGCTGGCCCTCCTCGACAAGGGTCACACCGCCTCCGACATGGCGATGGCCGTCAAGATCCTGCACGCAGCAGGAATCGCGGTGAGGCCGTCATGGCTTCCATTCACTCCCTGGACCGGGACGGGTGATTTGGCCGACATCATGCGTTTCCTGGCCGACCACGATCTCTACGGCTCGACTGATCCGGTCCAGATGTCGATTCGCTTGTTGCTACCCGAGGGTTCGCTGCTTCTGGATGTGCCAGAGACCGCCCCTTTTCTGACGGGCTACGACGCCGACCTGCTCACCTACACCTGGCGGGCGGCGGACCCAACAATTGACCATCTGCAGCAGGAGTTGGCCCTGCTGGCCGAAAGAGGAGTCGATGGTCCCTGGGAGACCATCGCCCAGATGTGGCACCTGGTGATGGATGGTCAGCCTCTTCCCGACCAATCGGAGAACATCCCGCCAAGGCTGACAGAGCCCTGGTTCTGCTGCGCGGAGCCAACGAGTCAACAGCTCGCAGGGGTGCGGAGAGCCCTAAACACGAAGGAGATGGAGTGAACGTTCTGGAAGCAACCGGTCTGGCCAAGAGCTTCGGAGACATCAGGGCCGTCGACGGTGTCAGCTTCAACATCGCCCCGGGCGAGACCTACGGCTTGCTTGGACCCAACGGGGCCGGCAAGACGACCTCGATCTCCATTGTCTGTGGACTGCTCGAATCCGACGCCGGTGAAGTGAGGGTGATGGGCGAGCTGATGAGCCCTCGCACCGTTGCTCCCAAGGCCCACCTCGGGCTGGTGCCCCAGGATCTGGCCGTCTATCCCGACCTCACCGCCCGCGAGAACATCGAGTTCTTTGGTCGCCTCTATGGGATGAAAGGTAGGGAACTGTCGTCCCGAGCGGGGGAGGTGCTGGAAGTCATAGGACTGACCGACAGGGGAGACGATCGAGCTAAGGAGTTCTCAGGTGGAATGAAGCGCCGCCTCAACATCGGCATCGGCCTTCTCCATCGCCCCAAGCTTCTCATTCTCGACGAGCCGACGGTGGGAGTCGATCCGCAAAGCCGCAACGCCATTCTCGAATCCGTCGAGGTACTGGCGGGCGAGGGCATCGCAGTGCTCTATACGACTCACTACATGGAAGAAGCCGAGCGCCTCTGTGACCGGGTGGCGATCATCGACGAAGGCAAGGTCAAAGCGGAAGGAACCCGCCGCGAACTTGTCCAACTCGTCGGCCAGAACGACCGCGTGTCCATTTCGGGCACGGGTCCCCTGGCTCAAGTGGCCTTGACCCTCGGCAGGATCACCGGGGTGACGGAGGCCACCACCCACGAGCAGCGGGTCGATCTGCTGGTCGAGAACGCTTCCGGCCGCCTTCCGGAGCTGCTCGCTTCGGCCGCGGCGGCAGGGATGTCCATCAACGGCGTAGAAGTGGAAGAGCCCAACCTCGAGGCGGCTTTTCTCCATCTGACCGGGAAGGCGTTGAGGGACTGATGAGAAGCCTTCTTGCCATCACCCGGAAAGATCTGCGGCTACGGCTGCGCGATCGCTCGGTCCTGATCACGGGAATCCTGGCGCCGCTGGTTCTTGCCTTGATCTTCAACTTCGTCTTCGGCTCGGCTTTCGAGGGCGATGCCGACTTCGAGCCGTCTTACGGGGTCGTCGCCAATGAAGACGGCGAAACCGCCCGGGTCCTTGCCCGGATCGCCGCCAGCATCGGATCGGAGCCGCAGAGGTTTAGCTCTGTGTCCGACGCTGAGGAAGCTGTTGATGCAGGCGAACTCGATGCCGTGTTCGTGATACCGGACGGTTTCGATGAATCGATTCAAACCGGCGGAGGAGGCGAGCTGGAAGTCATCGGCAACGTTGACTCTCCGACTGCTACTCAAATTGCGGCTGCGATCGCATCCGGGTACGGGCTCGGACTCGAACGCGTTCAACTTTCGATCGTGGCCGGTGTCGCCGCCGGTGGTGACCCTGGCACGCTTGTGCCTGCCGCCATCGAAGGCCAGAACGCCAGCCCGGTGTCGATCGGGAACATCGAAGCGGCGATCCGTCAACTCGACGGGACCACCTACGCGATCGCGGGGATGGCCGTGTTCTTCTTGATGTTTACGGCTCAGTTCGGTTTTAGAAGCCTTCTCGATGAACGACGCGATGGAACCCTTGCCCGCATCCTCGCCACGCCCACCTCCCCCGGATCGGTGCTCGGGGCCAAGACGCTGGTCTCGTTTCTCCTCGGGTTGATGTCGCTGACGGTCCTGCTCATAGCCGGGTCGGTGCTGATGGGAGCCGAATGGGGCGATCCCTTGGCCGTCGGTGCCTTGGTGCTTGCCGCGGTGGCGGCCGCGGTTTCGATTTCGGCCATCGTGTCCGGGTTTGCCAAGACCCCCGAATCTGCCGAGAACCAGCATGCCGTCGTCAGTGTCGTCCTGGGAATGCTGGGGGGGACGTTCTTTCCGATCGGTCAGGAAGGCGGAGTTCTGTCGACCCTGACCGAACTCACACCGCACCACTGGTTCTTACGCGGTCTGGCCAACGTCGCCGGAGGAGGAGGGCTGGCGGAGGCGCTGCCCGCAGTTGGGTGGTTAGCGGTTATGACCGTCCTCCTTGGAAGCGTGGCGGCCTGGGTTATGTCAAGGCAGGTGTGGAAGTGAAAGCCCTGGCAATTGCGCGCAGCAACATCACACGGATGTTCCGCGACCGATCGGCCATCTTCTTCGTATTCATCTTCCCGCTCGCCCTGGTGCTCTTGATCGGGCTTCAGTTCGGAGGAAGCTTCGCCCCCCGGCTTGGCGTGCTGGTCGAATCGGTGGGATCGCAATCACAGCGGTTTGTCGATCGTCTGATCGAAGAAGACCGGCTGGAGGTGGTTGTGTTCGAGGACGAACCGGCCCTGGTGGCGGCGGTCGAACAGGGTTCGCTGGCTGCCGCGGTGGTGGTGCCGGATGATTATGACGCCGCCCTCGAAACTGGAAACCCGGTCGAGGTGGGCTTTGTCGCCCGCCCCGATGGTTCGGGTCCTGTCCTCGAAACGGTGGTTGTCGAGGCGCTCACCAGCTCCACGCTGGAAGTGGCGGCTGCCAGATTCGTGGTCGACCAGGGTCTGGCGGAGTTCGAAGCTGCGGCACAAATTGTGGGCCAGGTGGCTTCGGCGTTGCCCCAGATCACCGTTACAACCAGAACGGTGGGTGAGAGCTTGTTCCCGGCCACCCTCGGTCGCTTCGACCTTGGTGCCTCGAGCCAGCTCATCCTTTTCATGTTCGTCACCGCGCTGTCGGGCGCCGCCGTCCTGATCCAGACCCGTCAGCTCGGTCTGTCACGGCGCATGCTGGCGACCCCGACCGAGGTGCGGACCATCGTCCTGGGTGAAGGCTTGGGAAGGTTTGGGGTGGTCCTTGTGCAGGGTCTGTACATCATGATCGCCAGCCTGCTCGCCTTCAGGGTCGACTGGGGTGATCCGATCGGAGCGGCGGCGATCCTGGTGACGTTCTCTGCGGTGGGGGCGGCGGCCGCCATGCTCATGGGTTCGCTTTTCTCCAATGCCGAACAGGCTGGTGGGGTCGGTGTCATGGTGGGGCTAGGGCTGGCTGCCCTTGGCGGTTGCATGCTGCCCCTCGAGCTGTTCTCGCCGACCCTGCAGACGATCGCCCACATAACTCCTCACG
>JAICND010000486.1 GCA_025929005.1 Acidimicrobiia bacterium | reverse complement strand
TGAGATGCTGTCGGAGTTGGGTGTCCCATTCGCCACTTTCGGACGGGCCGATCACGAGTCGCCGTTCCCGTGGGTGGACGTCGACGGTGCGTCGGGTACGGCCCAGGCGGTGGAACATTTGGCTGGCCGGGGACACCAGCGGATCGGGTTGGTTGCGTGGCCGCCAGGCTCCGAGTCGGGAGACACCCGCGTGAAGGGATTCGTCGACGGCATGGCTGCCGCCGGCCTCGCAGTTGATCCCGCCCTGGTGGTCCGGACCGAGAATGGATTCGAATCTGGACGGGTCGCCGGGAAGGCGATGCTCAACGGGGACAATCCGCCGACCGCGTTTGTCACGGTTCAGGATGAGCTCGGCTTCGGGGTAATGACTGCCGCAACCGAGCTGGGTCTCCGACCGGGCCGCGATCTGGCAGTTACCGGTTTCGACGACACCGCCGCGGCTGCCTTCATGTGGCCTGGGCTCACCTCTGTCCGACAGCCGCTCGACGAAGTTGCGCGAGTTCTGGTGGACCTAATGGTTCATCGTCTTGCCAACCCCACTGACCCGCCTCGAACCAGATTGCTGCGCCCTCACCTCGTCGTGAGGGGCTCGACCTTGGGGTCGGCCAGATGACCGGAGTGAGCCTTCTCGAAGGCGGTCATTCGAACAGCACCTGGCACATCGAAGAGGACCGCTATGTGCCCTCCCTGGCCCCGGGCCGCGAGTCGGTGTTCACCATCGCCAATGGCTATTTGAGTACCAGGGGGAGCTTCGAGGAGCGCACCCCCGGTGAGATCAGGGCCACGTTCATCCAGGGTCTATTCGTCACGCCGCCGGAGGAACTACCGCTGCTTGGAGCCGTTCCTGACTGGACGGAGGTGGCGATGATTTTCGACGGCCACACCTTCGGCGTCGACGGTGCCCTGGGCGGCTATCGACGCACTCTGGATCTCAAACGGGGACTTCTCGAGAGGGAGGTGCTGTGGAGAGTTCCGGAGTCGGGTGTCGTCAAAGTGCGGTTCCGCCGCTTGGTATCCATGACTCAGCGCCACCTCGCCGCCCTCGAAATAACGCTGACGGCTCTGACCACTCCGATGGAAGTCTGGCTCGAGACCGGAGTCGATGCATCGGTCCCGAGCCCATCGATTCCTGCCTGGAACCCGGTTCGATGGGGTCGGCCCAGCCGGAACCGTATCCATCTCGAGGCAGAAAGCATCGATGGAGGACATCGACTCGCAGTGGACGCCGCTTTATATGGCCCCGACCGCTTGGAGTTGATCCGTGATCCCCGCCATCACCGTTTCACTACCCAGGTTCGATTGGAGCCTTTCCGTCCGGTCGTGTTCACCAAATACGCGATCTATCACGCCAGCCGGGATAGCGAAGCCCCAGCCGACCCACCCGATCGCGACACCTCCTTTACGCACGTGCTCGCCGCCTCCGCTCGGGGCTGGGCGCGAAGGTGGGATGTCGCTGACATAGAGATCGATGGCGATCCCAACGCAGAACGCGGCGTTCGATTCGCCGCCTTCCAGATAATCGGTGCATCCCCTCCTCATGACACCGGAGCGGCAGTCGGAGCGAAACTCGCCTCGGGTTTCGGATATCGCCATCACGTCTTCTGGGACACCGACATTTTCGTTGTCCCATATCTGTCGGTGACCCTGCCCGATCTCGCCCGCAATCATCTCGGATATCGATACAGAGGGTTAGAGGGCGCCCGTCGCAAGGCCAAGCGCTATGGGCGTGAGGGCGCTTTCTATGCGTGGGAGTCGGCTGAGACGGGAGACGAGGTCACCCCCGAGTGGTCGAGTCCCCTCTTTGGCCCGCCTAGCCG
>JAICND010000392.1 GCA_025929005.1 Acidimicrobiia bacterium | reverse complement strand
TGCTGGAAATGGCGGTGGCCGATCACGAGCTCCTGGCGAAGCGGGCGGACCGGCTCGCCCGTGAGGCGAGCTCGGAGCCGGCCAAGCGCCCGACCGCAGCCGTGATGAATGAGACAGCTGCCCATCTCGCTACCGGCCACGCCTTGCGGGCGCGAACCTGGCCTACCGACACCATCCAGGCCTTGCGAGACTCAGCACCTCTGACATTGAAACCGGCCGTCTGGGTGATCAACCACGGGGAGGCGGGAGGTCCGAGCGAGGCGGAGTTGGACAACGTCCAGACAGCGGTACCGGCGGGTGATGTCGTGGTGGCTGTGTCAGCCCGGATCGAAGAAGAAGCATCCCGCCTGTCTGTTGCGGATCGTTCTGAAATGTCCGAGGGCCTGGGGTTGGGCGAAGGGGTATTGGCCCGGATCGTGCGAGCCGCTTATCAGAGTCTTGGTCTGATCTCGTTTTACACAGTGGGACCCAAGGAGTCCCGTGCCTGGACGGTTCGGGCTGGCGCCATCGCCCCCGAGGCTGCTGGAAAGATCCATTCCGATCTTGAGCGCGGTTTCATCAGGGCCGAGGTGGCGACCATGGACGAGGTGATCGCGGCCGGCGGGTGGGATGAGGCCAAACGGCAGGGCCGTATCAGAGTCGAGGGCAAGAGCTATGTGGTTCAGCCAGCCGACGTAATGGTGGTCCGTTTCTCTGTGTAAGAGAGTGGCGGGGCTCCGGCAAGGGGGGAAACCGGAGCCCCGCTTTGCTCTTCTCGAGGAAGAGCCCGACAGGGTTTCCATCGGCGGGTGCCAGGGTGTCCCGACCGCATCCCCTGTCGTGGGGTTGGGGTGCCGCCGGTGTTGGGGGTCACCGGGCGACCGGTCGATGTTAAGGGTCGGGCGCCTCTCCCCGCAACCGATCGCGCGGTGGGCACAGGTATCATCGCCTCCGCCAGTGACGTTATCCGGCGACTTTGCCAGCCGACACATCGGCCCTCGCTCCCACAACATCGACAAGATGTTGGCTGAGGTCGGCGTTGGCTCGCTTGACGAACTGATCGATCAGACGGTCCCTGGTTCAATCCGCCGCCATCAACCGCTCGACCTCGAACCAGGCCTGTCCGAGTCCGACGCACTTGCAGAACTGGCGGACCTCGCCTCCCGTAACCAGGTTCTGACCTCCTTGATCGGGCTGGGTTATTACAACAACTACACCCCAACGGTCATCCTCCGCAACGTCCTCGAGAGTCCCGCCTGGTACACCGCCTACACCCCTTATCAGGCGGAGATCTCCCAGGGTCGGCTGGAATTGCTTCTGACGTTTCAGACGATGGTCGCCGACCTGACCGGACTCGAAGTTGCCAACGCCTCACTTCTCGACGAGTCGTCAGCTGCCGCAGAAGCGATGGCGATGTGCCGGCGTCTGGGACCCGACCGTGATGTCTTCTTCGTTGACGAGGGGTGTCATCCCCAGACAATCGGGGTGGTCCGGACCCGGGGCGAGGCGGTAGGGATCGACGTCCGGGTTGCCTCACCAGAAGACTTCGATCTCGACCAAGCCTTCGGGATCCTCCTGGCATACCCGGTCACAACCGGGGGGCTGGTTGATCACTCGGCAATTGTCGAGCGGGCACATGGAGCGGGGGCGGTGGTGGCCGTGGTCGCCGACCCTCTGTCCCTGACCATCCTGCGCTCCCCGGGGTCGATCGGAGTCGACATCGTGGTCGGATCGGCGCAGAGGTTTGGCGTTCCGCTTGGTTTCGGAGGACCGCACGCCGGTTTCATGGCGACCCGGGAGTCGATGGTCAGAGCCATGCCGGGTCGGCTGGTGGGCGCCGCCCAGGACACCAAAGGAAGAACTGCTTTCCGGCTGTCGCTTCAGACGAGAGAACAGCACATCCGCCGCGAGAAGGCCACGTCAAACGTTTGCACCGCCCAGGTGCTGCTGGCTGTGATTGCCGCGCTCTATGCCTGCTGGCATGGTCCCGAGGGCCTGACAGCCATAGCCACCAGGGTTAATGGACTCACCAGCCGCCTGGCGGGGGGGCTGCGCCAGGCAGGTTTCGATCTCGTCCATGAGTCGTGGTTCGACACGATCTCCGTTGTGACCCCGAGCCGGGCCGACGAATTCCTCAGATCGGCTCTTGATCGGGGTATCAACCTGAGACGCATCGACTCGAACCGGGTCGGCATCAGCTTCGACGAAACCACCACCGAGCAGGTTTTGGCTGAAGTGCTAGCCGTGTTCGGGGCAGCAGAGGCAGCCGTCAACCCCGAAGGAATCTCCGAGGAACTGACCCGCAAAGGCCAGATCCTCGGCCACGATGTGTTTCACCGCTACCACTCCGAGCATGAGATGCTCCGGTTCCTCCGCCGCCTGGCAGACAAGGACCTAGCCCTCGATCGGACGATGATCCCACTCGGATCGTGCACGATGAAGCTCAACGCCACCACCGAGATGATCCCGATCACCTGGCCGGAATTCGCCCAGGTCCACCCATTTGTCCCCCTCGACCAGGCCGCCGGCTATGTCGAGCTGATCAAACGGCTGGAGGACTACCTGCTGGAGAT